>JAJFLK010000176.1 GCA_021772735.1 Candidatus Sumerlaeota bacterium
CTGAAGATCGTCAGTCATAAATCTCCGCAAACTCCGCCGTGACGTTCGACTCGCCTGGGTTCGCCAGACGCCGGGCCGCCAGATCGAGTCCATGGATCGCGTGGGGCACGGCGACGAAGATGTTCGGAGGTCCCTCATAGATTATGAGGAGCCTGATTTGTTCCGAATCTCGAACGAGCCCATCGACCACATCGCCGATTTCGTCTTCAAAGTCTTCCAAGGGCATATCCGCTTCAGGTGCGCGAAAGAACGCTTCGAGCAGATGGCCGTTCAGTTTGATCCGGCCGATGATCTCGTCCATCTCGTCTCCGCGACCGAGCGACGCCGCGCAGACCCCGCCGGCTTGCGACAAAGCCTCGGACATCATCCGGCGCGCGGCGGGTGCATATTGCTCATGGCCGCTTGCTGTCGCTGCGGCGAGTGCGTAGACGGTGTGGAAATCGTAGCACGCGAACTCGTCGCGATCATGTGGCAGGAATGGCGCGCCAAGCATCTGATCGAAAACCTCACCGACGTCGATTCTTTTGCCGGTCGCGGATTTCCACTTTTGATCCGTGCCGTGATGCGTCGCCAGCAGCGCCGCGCTCCAGGGATGATCCTTGCGCCCGCTCAGCACGAACGCGCCGTAATCGGCTTCGGCCGCGGCAAGGAACTCGGCGAGCGTCGCGGGCCCAAGCCGCTCGATTCCCATCTCGGAGAGGATCATCGCGTATTGATCGCGATGAAGCTGATCCTCATCGAGGAACCGCGCCGCGCGTCGCGCGTGCTTCGATCCGTCGCCGGCAATCTCTTCGATCTCGATCACGCCCACCTGCGCGGCCAGCGCCCCGATAGCGGCCTCGTAGCTCGCGTCGCGGTCGGGCACCCAGAGCCGATGCGCGAAGTAATCGAATTGCGTGACCGGCAGCTCGGATGCAAAGACCTCGCCTTCGATCATCACTGGGAACGACGTGAGATAGAATTGCGCGAGATTACGCCGCGCCTCGGCGACTCGTTCGGCGAGGTGGGCGCGTCGGACGGCCGGGTCCGTTGCACGTTGGGACGAGCCTCGCGCGCAGGACGACGCCAGGATGACCAGAGCCAAAGTCGAGGCGATTCTCTGCACGCGGGCGTAATCGACGGCGATGCCGAACGCCATCGCGGGCGATGCACTCGGGGTTCGCGGCCCCTTCGATTTCTGCGACTTCATCATCATCTTCAATTCCATTCGGCGGTCCCTATTTCTTGTCCGCATCGTTCATCGCCAAGATACCATCCTCGATCATCTTACGCGCGATCAACTCGCCCGCGATCCGGTGGCCTTCTATGTTCCAGTGGCCTTCGCCGGGCGGTTTGCCGAAGCCGTGCAGGTAAACTTGCTGCTCCTGCGCGTGGGCGCGCATTTGCGGTTCGAGATCGAGCCAGGCAAAACCCTCGCGCTCGGCCAGCTCGGCGAGGCGCCGGTTGGGATAAGTCAGGTCGTCCGCGCCGATTCGCGCGGCGAACGCTCGGCGCTCCGCCTCTTCGGGATGAACCTGAATGTCGCTTGTCACGCCGACGACGAGGAATGCCGCGCCGCGATCGGCCACCTCGCGGTGCATCGTTGCGAGCATGGCTGCGGTCACTTCCCAGGCGGCCTGCCAGTCGGCATCGGCGGGCGGTAGAAATACTTGATCGTTCAGCGCGGGCGCTACCGCCGCGCCGGCCTCACGTTCTTGAGCCCCGCCGCCCGCTTCGGCCTCGATGACTTGAGCCTGGCGTCGCCGGGCCTTGACCTTCTGGAACAATTGAACCGTCCGCGTGTGCGCTGCCACCCAAAAGTATCCTCGGGCGGTCCATGTGCGCCGCGCGAGGAACGCTGGGTCGGTCGCAAAGGAATCGTCGAGCACGAGGCCGCCATCGCCCAAAACGAAATACGGCCGCATCGGCCCGTGATCCAGCGCGCGCGAGTTATCGCGGACATCGTTGCCAGCGTAGAACGCAACGACGATGACGTCGGGGTCGTAGGCCCAGACCCGGTGGCGCAGCGTGAGAAGTTCTTGCGCCGTGCCGTGGCCGGGCATGCCGAAGTTGATGACTTCGGGCGCGCGGCCTGCTGGGAAATCAGGTGACGAAGCCAGTTCTTTCTCCAGGACAGACCAGAACGCCCGCTCGGCCTCAAGCTCGAACGCGGCGGCGTATGAATCGCCGATGATGGCGATCCGGATGACACCCTCGGGTTTATTCAACGCGTGAGGCCCGTCGCGCAGCCCCCGATTGTTAATCGTGACGAACGCCTCGCCTTCCTCGCGATACCATCCCTGCGCGCCGGGGCGCAGACTCGATCCCGTGACCTCATCCCAGCGATAAAAATTGGTGTGCGAGAATCCGAAAACGATCAGGCCGATCTCGCAAAGGATAAACGCGGCGAGCAGCGCGCCGGCGAGGGCCGAGAAGCGGATCAAGATCGCACTTGGGCGCGGCGCCGCCTTGGGCCGATCCGATGGGGCGCTATTGCTCACGGGACATCGATCCTTGGGCGCTTCGCACGGGCTTCAACCCTTGCGCCTGCGTTTGCGAACGTGTTTTTTCCAATCATACATCTGCCCGGGTCTGGCTTTCTTCCCACGGACCTTTCGGGTGCGGTCGCTTCCCGGGGGGGTGCTTTGGGCGAGGTTCAGGTCCATGCGGCCGGCCATGATGTCGATCGATTCGATCTGCACGCTGACCTTATCGGCGACAGCGAATGTGCGGCCGGTTCGGTTGCCCTGCCACAGCGCGCGCTTATCGTCGTAATCGTAGTAATCGTCTTCGATGTTCCGGATCGGCACGAATCCCTCGGCGGGAACCTTCGTGAGCTCGACGTAAAATCCCTTGCGATTCATGCCGGAGATGAAACCCGACATGACGTCGCCCATGTGATTGCGCTGCATGTATTCGAGCGTCAGGATCGCTTCGGCGTCCCATTCGATTTTCTGCGCGCGCTGCTCTCGTTCCGAAGTGTGCCGCGCCCATTGCTCGATGCTTGCCGAGGCGTTCTCGCGCCAGGCCTCGCGCCGCGTCTCGCCTCCGAGCAGGGCTCGGATCGCGCGATGAACAATGGCGTCCGGATATCGCCTGATGGGAGAGGTGAAGTGAACGTAGCACTCGCTGGCCAGCCCGGAATGCCCGACATTGGTCGGCGAGTACGACGCCCGTTTCATCGCGCGCAGCACCCAGCGCTGCACGATTGCCCCGGCCGGATGGCTGCGTGCTTTGGTGATCGCCGCCTGGAGTTGCCGCTGGTTGAGGTGCCCGTTCTTATCCGGCTTGAGGTTGATCCCAAACCTCGCGAGCGCGGGGGCCAGACTCAGGATCTTCTCTTCTTTGGGCGGTTCATGAACGCGATAAAGCGTCGGCAGTTTGGCTTCGGTCAGCATCCGTCCGACGGCTTCGTTCGCGGCGATCATCAAGTCCTCGATCAGCTTATGGGCTTCGAGCCTGTCGCGCCGCCGCACGCCGACAACGATGCCCGCGTCGTCGAATTCGAAGTGCGGCTCGGGCAGGTCAAGATCGAGCGCTCCGCGCCGGCCTCGTTTATCTCGCAGCGCCTGTGCTGCCGCCCGGATGTGCATGATGTCCTCGTGCAACGCGGCGGGAACCTCGGGCCGCAGATGATCACTTTGCGCTCCGTCGGCCTCGTCGATCAGGCCCTGGACCTGCTCGTAGTGGAATCGCCGAACGGAGTGGATGACGCTCTCGCACAGTTCTTCATCGCAGACGCGACCGTCGCGACGGATCGTGAAAGTCGCCGTGAGCGCGAGCTTTGGTTCGCCCGGATTTAAGCTGCACAGGTTATTGGAAAGGGCCTCGGGGAGCATCGGGATGACGCGGTCGCCGGGATAAACCGATGTCGCGCGATCGTACGCCTCTTCGTCGATCTTCGAGCCGGGCTGGACGTAGAACGTCGGGTCGGCGATGTGAACGGCCAGCCGCCAGCCGTCCTCGTTCACCTCGACGAGATGAATCGCGTCGTCGAAATCCTTGGCCGTCGCGGGGTCGATCGTAAAGACTCGCTCGGCGCGCAAATCGCGGCGGCGCGCGATCTCTTTATCGGAGATCGTCCGGCGGCCGATCTTCTCGGCCTCGCGCTCGACCTCGGCGGGGAACTCGGGGACGACACCCGCCTCACGGATGAGCAGGAGGATCGGCATGCGTTTTTCGGCCTCGCCGCCGACGACCTCGACGAGCTTGCCGACCAGCGGCTCCTCGGGCGAGCTCGACCATTGCGAGATTTCGACGATGACCCAGCTTCCATCGGGTACCTCACCGGGCGGAAACTGGCGATGAATCTCGACCGTGCGGCCCAGCTTTTCGTTCCGAGGGCGGACGACTGATATTTTTCGCAGCCGCTGGATCTGGCCGAGAACGCGATGGTTGGCGTGGCGCAGGACGCGGACGATCTCGCCCTCGGCGGCGCCACGGCCGCGATCGCGCAGGACGCAGACGCGCACCTGATCGCCGTGCAATGCCGTGCCGCCCTGTTCGTATGGGACGAAAATGTCATCGAATCCGGGAGTCTCGAGGATCACGAATCCTCCCCGACGATGACCCGCTTGATAGACGCCCGTGTAGGTCTCGCCGATCAGCGGGCGTTGGTTGCCAGACTCTTTTCGGCCGAGTTTCGCGGGGTCTGCTTTTGCGGCGAACGCTCTTGCGGCAGGCGCATCGTTCTCGATCTTTTTGCGGCGAGGCTTCATGATTCTCGATCCAGCGCCGGGCATTGATGCACGCGGCCCGCGTCACAGTAAGCCGGATGGCGGACAGCCTTCAAGGCATGTGGTTTGGATTCAGGGGGCGGCTTTGGACGAATCAGCTAATAAGGACAGCTTTGGGGGCGGAAGATTCTGGGCGCGATGGGCCGAGATTCTCGTGGTCCGACCCTGGCCGGTCATCATGGTGGGCATGTCGATCTCGATCGGCCTCGCCATCGCCGCGATGCGTGCGCCTGCCGATCTTTCGTTCACTGGTATGATGGACAAGGAAGATCCGGAGTTCATCGAATATCGCGAGGCCGTGGAGAAGTTCGGGCAGAAGTCGGGCCTCGTCCTCCTGCTTGAAGGCGAGCCCGAGGATTTACAGCGTCTTGCCGAACGACTTGTCCGCGAGCTTCCGGCGCAATCTCCCGCGCGGTCGGTCACGCCCCCGGGCGATCCGCAGTGGGTGACCGAGCGCGCTCCCTGGCTCTGGCCCAAAGCGCTGTTCGATTCCGCCGTGCGCGCGACAACCGGCGAAGCGAACGAGCAGGCTTCCGCAGCAACCTTGAATTTGATCCAGCAGGCCGATCGGTTTGTGACGGAGACTCTGAGGCCGACCGATCGCGCCATGCTTCTTTCGGTCGAGCTGCCCGGAGACCTGATGGACATGGCCATGGGCGGCCGGGACTTCGCCGAGATCCAGCGCGAGACCGAGCGCATCGTTGCCGAGTTCGGCGCGCCCGGGCTGACCGCAGGATTCACGGGATACGCCGCTGTCGGCGCGGAGGATCAGAATTCCGTTTTCACGCGCATTCGTTTGTTCACGCCGCTGACGCTTCTGGCCGTGTTGTTTATCCTGCGTGGCGTGGAATCCCGCCTCAGCCGGCTCGCGCTGGCGGGCATCGCGCTGGCCGGTTCCGTCGCGATCAGCTTCGGGGCAACTTCGCTTATCATGGGAAGGCTGACGATCACGACGACGTTCCTCGGGATGCTCCTGCTGGGCCTGGGGATCGACTTCGCCA
>JAJFLK010000177.1 GCA_021772735.1 Candidatus Sumerlaeota bacterium
CAGATCGCCGGGGCCGCACGCCTGATTGGCCGGATCCGAGCCGTCATTACCGAAAGTCGTGGCCTGCGAGATGCCGGAATTTACTTTATCCACTGCCGAAACGAAATGATCGTGCAGGAATAGCGTGAACTGCTCCTGGAAGACCTGGTTGGAGTGGACCATACGATAGACCCACCAGCCTCTGCCCCGAGCAGGGGTATCGCGAAGTTTGATCTGCCCCAAATCAGAGAGGTCGTCCGGGAAGGACGCGATCAAAGCGTCCAGAGTCGCGTCCTGATCGGCGTAATCCACCAGCGCATCAACTGCGGCGTCCATTCCGGCAGACGTTTGTGTCGTGATCTCGCCTGGTCGCGCGCCGAACCCGAGCCTGCGATTCAGATGCGCAACTTCATCTTCAGTCCAGGGGCCCGTGTATGGATTCAGAAACACTTATTGATCCTCCACCAACAACATGGGGTCTTCAATTCACTCGCGTGTGGACGAGAAGTTCGGGAACTGCGGCGGCCTCTGCGTCCGTGCCTCACTCCGGCTATCGCAAACCGCATGCCACCGGAGTAATGTATATCGAGCGTTCGCAGACGACTCCCGCGTCTTATCCATCCCGCTTCAGCTCTGGCCACCATAAGAAAACTCACATGTTGGGGCGACCGGCCGGCCGGTCCGAAAGCGCGTATCCGAGCGGCTGGGAACATCAAGTGGCGCGTCCAGAGAGAACGAAAAGGTACACATCCACTCCCCCAGCCGACGAAATTGAACGCCGTCCGCCGCGTTTACCCCGGCCAAAACGTGGCACAATCATTGCCTAAACTAGATCGCGCTCGATAAGCCGCTCGATCTTGGGTCTCCTCCGTCGCAGGGCTTGAATTCTCCGTATGCACAAGCATAATAGATGCCGCTCCGCCTCGGCGAAGTTTCCGCATGCCCTTTTTCGCCGCCGCTTAACCATCCCCCCGGCCCAATCCCGGTGAACCGAGGAGTCCTCTCACCTGATGTCGGTCAATATCCGTAAACTGCTCGAAGGTCTGGTCAAGCTTGAAGCTTCGGACCTCCACCTGAAAGTCAACCAGAAGCCAATGATTCGCCTCCATGGCGTGCTGCGTCCGGTCGAGCATCCCATTCTAACGGCCGAAGATACGATCGAGGCAAATCAGGTTATGATGCCCGAACGGTGGAGCAAATCCTTCGAGGAAAAAGGCGCGGCTGATTATTCCTATGGTCTGAATACCATGCTGCGGTTTCGCGTCAACGCGTTCCATCAACGCGGCGCCGTTTCCCTGGCCATACGCCGCGTCAATTCCAGCATCCCGACTTTTGAAGCGCTGAACCTGCCCGATGCTCTTTATCGAATGGTCGACGCCCGGCGCGGACTTGTCCTCGTAACGGGGATCACCGGCAGCGGCAAGTCTTCAACGCTGTCGGCGCTCATCAACCAGATCAATCAAACCCGGCGCGAGCACATCATCACGATCGAAGATCCTATTGAGTTTCTCTACGAAGATGACAAGTGCATGATCCAGCAGATCGAAGTCGGCTTCGACATCGCTGACTTCAAATTTGCGCTCCGCAATGCCTTGCGACAGGATCCCGATATCATTCTTATCGGCGAGCTGCGCGATCGAGAGACCGTGCAGACGGCGATCCACTGCGTCGAGACCGGCCACCTTGTTCTGAGCACGCTCCATACCCAGGATGCCAGGCAAACGATCATGCGAATACTCCATTTTTTCCCGATCGATGAGCAGCCCCTTGTATCCGAGCAACTCGCCCAGAGTCTTCAGGCCGTCTGTTGCCAGCGCTTGCTTCGCACCGCCAATGCCCAGGGCCGCGTACCCGCCTGCGAGATCCTCATCAATACGCCGATCGTCCAAAAGCTCATCCGCGAGGAACGGTACGAAGACGTTGCGAACGTGCTCAACCAGGGCGTCGACGGCATGCAGACTTTTGATATGCATCTGGCCCAGCTGCTCAAAAGCGAAGCGATCACGATGGATGAGGCCGTCAAGGTCTGCCACGATGAGGCCGCACTGCTTCGAAGGATCAAGGGGCGACGCGCGGGCGGCGATCGCGGGGGGCTGATCTAACTCAACCATGGAAGACCCCACTACCGCCAATGGCGACGGCGCCAGTCCACGAACTGTCATTCGCTGCGTGGACCTGAAGAAATTGTATCGCATGGGCGAGGAAACAGTTCGTGCGCTCGATGGCGTGACGTTCAAGATTCATGCAGGCGAGATGGTTGCCATCGTCGGCCAATCGGGCAGCGGTAAATCCACGCTCATGAATATGCTTGGATGCCTGGACACGCCGTCTTCGGGGAAATACATTTTGGACGATACCGACGTGAGCGACCTGAGCGACGATCAGCTGGCGCAAGTCCGCAATCACAAGATCGGGTTCATCTTCCAGACGTTCAATCTGCTCGCCCGCACGTCGGCGCTTGAGAACGTCGGCGTCCCGCTTTTTTATCGGGGAGCAAGCGGCCGCGAGGCCCGCGATCTTTCGCGTGCCGCTCTGACGCGGGTCGGCCTCGGGGATCGAGTCTCTCACCACCCCAACCAACTCTCCGGCGGGCAGCGTCAGCGCGTCGCTGTGGCTCGGGCGCTCGTCACTGAACCCTCGCTTCTGCTCGCCGACGAGCCGACCGGCAATCTCGACAGCGCCACGACCAGAGACATGATGAAGCTCTTCGCCGAACTTCATGAACACGGCGCGACGATTATCATCGTTACGCATGATGAAGAGATCGCGCAGTACTGCCCGCGCCGTATTCACCTGCACGATGGCAAGATTGCACGCGACTTCGGCGGGCGCGATTCCGAAGAGCCGGCGCACGCGGGGTCGGGCGAATCCAACTAGCCACGACAACTTCTTTCAAGAAGCATGAGAGCGCTCTGATTGCGGTTCGGCATCGGCCAGCAGCCGTTCCAGAGAAAGTGCGAAGGCCTCTTCCTCGAACGGCTTTCCAAATACCTGAATCGGCACCAGGACGGTTTGGGAAAGCAGCCGGTCGCAGGCTTCCTTATACATCCCCGTGACGACGAAAACCGGGATCCGATTCATTTCCTTATCGTGACTCAAGACGCGGATGACATCGTAGCCCGTCTGCAATCCCAGATCGCTATCACCGCTCGGAAGATTCATATCCAGGACGACGAGCGCCGGAGAGGTGTGTTGAATCAGATCCATACCGTCGGCCGCCGTTCGCGCGGTGCAGACGTGCCAGCCGCGCTCCTCAAGGTATTCCTTCAGATAGAGCTGATACTCAAGGTAGTCCTCAATCACGATGGCGACGGGCCGCCCCCGCGCCTCGGAAAGGTCGATCAGGTTTTGCGTCGCCTTGACGGCCTCTGAAACCTGAGCGTCGTTGCTTTTAAGATTTGGCAATCCGCAGCTGGTCGATGCCGAACCCTCGAGATCATCGATCCATAGCGGGAGGTCGATCGGCACGGTTGTCCCATGCCCCAGACCCTCACTATGAAGAGAGATTGCTCCGCCCATCATTTCGACGATCCGCTTGCTGATCGCAAGACCGAGGCCCGTGCCGCCGAATTGCCGCGTCGCTGAACCATCGCCCTGGACAAAGCTGTTGAAAAGTTTCGGCTGCACTTTGGCGGCGATACCCATCCCATCGTCGATGACCTCGACGCGCATGAAACCGGGGCAATATTCCGGATGGACGCGAATCGTAATTGTCCCGCTTTTCGTGAACTTGACGGCATTGCCGGCCACGTTAAGCAGGATCTGGTAAAGCCGTGTGCCGTCGGACCTGGTGATGCAAGGAGCTTGCTCGGGGATCTCCAGCCGGACTTCGTTCTCGCGCTGGCTGGCTTGAACTTCGAGCAGCGAACGGACGGCATCAATCTGAGGCCGGATGTCGACGGGCCCCAGGTTGAGATTCATCTTGCCCGCTTCGATCCGCGCCAGGTCCAGGACATCGTTGATGACGACGAGCAGCCGCTCACCGCTCTCATGGATCGTCTTCACGTAGCTTAGAACCTCAGCCTCGTCTGCGCATGAACCGCCCAGGATCAACTTTGCAAACCCGAGAATCGAGTTCATCGGCGTGCGCAGCTCATGGCTTGTATTGGCGAGAAACTGATTCTTGATGCGGTCGGCCTGCGCGAGCATTTCATTCGTGCGTGCCAGCTTGCGATTCGACATGGCAAGCTCATGATTCTTGAGCTCAACCGATTGCCGATTGCGAGTCTGTTCATTAAGACTCCATGTGCCCGATATCAGAGCCGTACATAGATGCGCAAAGGATTCGAGAGCCGCCGTTTCGATTTCCGAGCATTCGCTCTCGGCAAATATTTCCAGTACGCCAAGCACTCGCCCTTCGATGGCCAGCGGGATTCCGATAAACCTCACAAAACCACGATCGGCAAGCGCTCCGCCACGATCGCCGAAGATTGATGTCTCTGCTGTATTCGAGCAATAAACCGGGGTCTGGCCCAGGGCTGTTTTCACGACTCCATGAGCGGGCAGGGCGGCGGTCGCGTCCCCCTCACTATCCTCAGCCCGGGTCGCCGCGCAGGTTGCCCGAAACAGGCCGATCTTGCGAAGCACGCCTTGAGGCGTCTGATCATCGGGATCGCCTGGCGAGGTCTCGTCGGGCGACGGCGCGTCCTGAACCCCCGATAGCAGATCATGCGCCAGCCAGAGGCCGACGAATCGAACCGGAAAAAGCTCAAGGATGGTCTCGGGGATCTCACTTCGGAAATCCTCGCACCGCGAAAGCGCCAGGATCCGCCCGCTCGCGCTTTGGAACTTCCTGGCAAATTGTGAAATTGAATCCGCGTCGGTCGCTTGAGATTCCTGAAGCGCGCGCGCCTTGTCCAGCTCTTCGTTCAGAGAATTCCAACGCATCGAGATCGCGGACAGATCGGGATCGGCGCCCAAGTCGATTTTCGGAGCACGACCGTCTTCGATTCGATCGGCAACCGTCGTGCGCAGAACCCGCAGCTTGTCTTGATGCCGCCGCTCGCGGTACAGGCCGACGACGAAGAAGATCATGGTCGCCGCGATCGCGACGGCAAGCTCGCTGGCCAGCGTGGCCGTCGCAATGTCCATATCCCCCGAGGATTGACCCGCGTTCATCCGGCCCGCAAGCAGCACAAACGCGCCGGCCAGGGGCAGGCGGAAATTGAAGATGAAACCTGGCGGGCGCATGGATGGTTCAGGTCGAGAGCGGTGGATTCGGACACACAATCGGCCGCAAACCGGCCGATGCCGAAACAGCAATTTCAGCATTACTTTATCGAAAGATTTCGGCGTAAACTTGATCGCCCTCTGCCTCTGGAGCTCGCCGCATCGTATGGCCGGAATCGGAAATACGGGCGAGAGCGTGGCGATGAGAGACACGAAGGCAACCCTGACAGGAGGCCAAGGCACCGCATTGAACAAGATCGTCATCGCGCTAGGATCGAATCAGGGGCGCCGGATATGCATGCTCGATCGGGCGTGTGACCTCCTGGAGCGTCGGGGCGTCCAGGTCTTGAGTCGTTCCCGGCTCTACTTCACCCGGCCCTGGGGCACGCCGGGGCATCAGCCTGACTACCTGAACGCCGCCATTGCGGTCCGCAGCCCGTTGCGCCCGCTGGCCCTCCTCTGGCATTGTCAGGAGGTCGAACGCCGGATGGGGCGCGTCAGGCGAGGGCGATGGGGCTCGCGGACGATCGATCTGGATATTATCTTGTGGCTCGGATGGCGGATCGATCATCCCGATTTGACGATCCCACACCAAAGCTGGAGAGAACGCGATTTCGTCATTCGCCCCCTGCTTGACCTCGCAGCCGCGCCGCACGCTGGCGGGCGCTCTGGCACATGCCTTTCACTCTTCGACGCACTCGGACGGGCCGATGCCACCGTCCTTCATGTCATGAGCCATGGAAAATGGAGTCGCTCATCGCGATGAATCAAATCGAACCCACCTGCCCCGGCCGCCGTCGGCTGATGTTTCCCCGCTCGATTCGGGCCCAGTGGCTTTGCCTGTTGCCCGGCCTATGCCTGGGCGCGGCTGCCCTGACCGCCTCGCCGGGCTTTGCGGACCCGACGGCGTCATCCGGGCAGGCGTCGTTCGCCCCGAGGGTCATGGTACTTCTCAAAGACGATTTATCGCTTCGCGCCGAAGCGGATTGGGCGTCGGCGGCGTCGAAACCGGGAATCGACGCGGGCTCGCGAGTCGAAGCGATCGAACGCCGCCTGGGCCCCGGCATGGAGACAGAACCGGCGCATTGGACGCGAATCCGCACGGACAACGCCGAGGGATGGCTGCCGGACGCATGGCTGGCTCCGCAGCCTCAGACAATCAGCCCTGAAACCTTGCGACAGATCGGCGCCGAACCCGTTGATCGTTATCATGGGATCGACCCGGATTACATTCCGCCGGACCTGAAGAGCATCAGCAGCGGCTACGACGACGACACCGAATACCGCCTGCGCGACGCGGCGGCCCGGGCGTATGAGCGCATGATCGCGGCGGCCCGGGGCGATGGCGTGAGCCTTTATGTCGTTTCGGCATACCGTAATTACGAAACCCAGCGTCGCATCTACATGCGCAAGCTCAAACGCTCGGGCTGGAATCAAACAACCGTCGCCAAGCCCGGGCACAGCGAGCATCAGCTCGGAACGACCATCGACATGACCGATGGCGAGCCCGAGTCCCTGCTGCACGCATCGTTCGGCGAAACCCGGGCCGGGCGCTGGCTTCGCCG
>JAJFLK010000178.1 GCA_021772735.1 Candidatus Sumerlaeota bacterium
GACGGCATGTGGATCACGCGGACCGAGGAGGCGAGCAAGTCGCTTCATGTGACGCATGCCGACCCGATCCGATTACTTAAACCCATTCAGCGCGGCGACGTTCCGCTTGAATTTTCGTTTCAGGGCCGGGCGATGCGCGAAGGCGTTGCGTCACGCGGCGAGATCGGGCTGGCGAACGATTCGGACATTTTCGAGTCCGGCATTTATCAAGGGCTCGGCTTCTCCTCGTATCTTGTCGCGCCGCTGCCATCGGTCGGCGGAATGCTCGGGACGATCACCGTCGTCTCGCGACGCAGCTCGGCTTTCGGCGATGAGGAAACCGCTGTGCTGGCATCAGTGGCCAGTGCTGTGGCGTTGGGGATCGAGCTGGCGGACCTCTTCGAGCGCACGCGGGGTTTCGCGGCTGAACTGGAGCGAAAGGTCGAGGTGCGAACCCGCGATCTGGCACGGGCCAATCGCAAACTCATCCAGACCGAGAAGTACGCCGCGACCGGGAGGCTGGCCGCGAATCTCGCTCACGAAATCAACAACCCCCTCAGCATCATCAAGAATTATTTAAAGCTCGTGAGTCAGGGTCTGATCGAGGCGGGCGGCGGCAGGCGAAGCACCGACCCGGGAGTAGATCATCTGCAAACGATCAACGAAGAGATCAATCGAATCGCCCGCATCGTCCGGCAACTTCTCGATCTGCATCGGCCGCCCGAGCAGAATGTGAGCCCGACGGATTTCAACGCAATGCTCGGCGGTATTATCGAGCTGATGGAAAAGGACCTCGCGCACGAGAAGATCAAGGCCGTGAGTGAGCTGGAGCCCGATCTGCCCCAGCCGATGGTCGGGCCCGATCTGCTCAAGCAGGTCTTTCTCAACCTGATCCGAAACGCGCAGGATTCCATGCCCGAAGGCGGTGAGCTTGTTGTGAGCACGCAGAGCGGGAGCCAATATGACGGGCAGCGCGAGCAGCGCGTGGTGATCGTTACTATCGCCGATACGGGGTGCGGAATTGATCCCAAACATCTGCGGGACATATTCGATCCTTTCTTTACGACCAAGGCGCCCGATAAAGGCACAGGTCTCGGACTTGCCGTCAGCTACGGCATCGTTCAGATTTATCACGGGACGATCGAGCCGTTCAGCACGCCGGGCGAGGGGACCAGAATGGTCGTCACGATTCCGGTCGATCCTCCCGCAGCCGAAGCGGTCGAGACGGGTTCGGAGCAAGCAAGCGACGCGACCTTGCCGCCTGATGTGGACGATGATGGAGGCGGCGCGATGGGGATCGCGATCCGATAAAATCCATCGACGAAACCGAAAAGAAAGAGTCATAAAGTGAAATTGAAAAAGACACTGATCCGGGCCGGCATGGTCCTCGTCGCGTGGATCGCCTCCACTGTGAACGCAGCCGATCCGCCAGAGACGCAGGCTCCCATCCCGGACAGAGCGCGGGTCGGGACGGCAGTGGACAAGATCGTCGAGGATTACTTCGCGGCGTTGATTCGCGGCGATATCGAAACCGTTCGGTCCATGGCCGACGCGGGGCGCCGCCCGGGAATTACCCCCGAGCAGTTCGAAAAACGCCGGGCCGAGGCGGGACTTTCCGATGCGAAGGTTCTGAAACTGGCCCGAGCGCCGGGAGGGTTTAATGTTCTGGTCCGTTTCGAGGGCTCGCGCCAGGGCGATCCTTATTCGATCTCCCGGACGGTTTACGTCACACAATCGGGCCGGATCAAATACGATTCGGTGGGCGTGCTGGGCCTGCATAGCGCACTTTCGATCCCGATGCTGCTTCGGCTGCTCGAAACGCCCCAGGCCACTTACCGGCAATACGCCCAGCGGTCGCTCGAATTGATGGGGGTCCAGACCGGCGGATACGATCCCGAAGCGCCCAAGGCCTCGCGCGCCGCCGCCATCGCCAGGATCCGTGCTTGGTGGAAGTCAACCCACCGGAGCTTCGATGTCGGGACTTCTCCGATGGCTTTGGCCGAGGAGGACATTTTCCTGCTCGTCGAGATCGAGCGCGGGCTTGACGCCTTCGAGGGGCCGCCGGGCAAGATGAGCAATGTCGTCGCCTCGGTGTTTTGGCTCTCCTAAAGGCGAAGATCCGCAAGGTGTGCGCCGTAACTGTGCGCCCCGCCGGGCTCAGGCCTTCGGGCCGCCTGTCAGCTCAGCTTCCATCATCGTCAGCGCCCTCAAGATTTGCTCCTCAGCCCAGTGGCGAGAGTTTCGCGGCGTCCGGCCGTAAACGAATCCGACATGCCCGCCTTTTTTCGAAAAGCAATCGATCAACCAGGGGGACTTCCTGCACGTCTCGTGTGGTAGCGTCTCGCAGGGATTGAAGGGATCGTCCTCGGCGGAGATAAGCACCAAAGGCCGCCGCACGCCACCGAGGAATTGGCCACAGCCGACGGATTTCCAGTAATGCCGGGCGTCCTGGAAGCCGTGGAGCATCGCCGTCCCGTAGGTGTCGAATTCTTCGAACGTCTGCGCCGCCTTGATCTTCTCGATATCAATGCAGCCGGGGAACTGCTGTTCTTTGGCGACGGATTTGGGGATGAGAGTTTTGAAAAAGCGCCGGACGTATGCCCCGTGCGCGATTCGATCAAGGTGCGGCCCGGAGATGGTGAGATCGAACGGCACACACACGGCCACCGCGCCCTGGACGCATTCGGGGATGGCCTCGCCCTGCTCGCCCAGCCATTTCACGGTCTGATTGCCTCCAAGCGAGATCCCCACGATGTAGACTCTCTTGCCAATCCCGCGCCTGACGATCTCGTCCACGACGAACGCGAGATCGTCGGTCACGCCGGAGTGGTATAGCCGCCGCGCGCGATTCAACTCTCCGCCGCACGAGCGGTGTTCCATCGCGACGACGCGCCAGCCCGATCGAGTGAACCCATCGGCGAGGCCAAGCACGTAGTTCGATCGGACCGAGCCCTCGAGGCCATGAAGGACGAGCAGGACGGGGGGATCGTCGGGGGGATCGCTTCCGGCATAATCCGCACCATTGAGAGAGGTGTCGGCGTCCGCGATCGGCCCGGGCGCTTTTGGTTCGGCGTGATGGGTACGCAGGAAGTCATTGTCCGGGGTCGTCCACCGATCCAGCCGAAAATCGACCTCCGGCACGGTCCGGAAGAGCGGGCTCCAGCAGGTTTGCGGGTGCTCGCTTCGCGCCCACCAGGCCGGAGCAAACGGGTGGCGTTCGAGCTCGGCCTGGATTCTGAACTTCAAGGCCGCCGGCGAGCGATCCTGATTGGTGGAGATGGTTTTCGTGGAAGCCTGCATCAGTTTTCAATGGCGCCCATGCGCCTCGCGCCCATTCTCGATCTGCATCGATTGGTTTCGGGTCCGTCCGTGGATGTCGTTTAAGACCCCACGAAACTATTACCTCATCGAGTATATCGCCAGCGATTAAAATCCGGCGTGTGATGATGACGGGTCATCCAGAGATAACCGATGCCGATGGCGAGCAGGTGCGTGAATGCGGGTGAGGCCCCGGCGGCATAATCGGCAAGCGTGCTCAGATTAAGGAAGATGAGGATGGCGACCAGATACTTCACGGGGATCGGAAAGACGCCCCAGAAGTAGACGAGCCGGTTGGGGTAATACGCTGCGTATGCGCCCATGATGGCGAACATGATTCCGGCCGAGCCGAACATAATGCCCGCGCCGGCGCCGGTCAGGAAGAATATCAGCGCATGGGCCAGGCCCGCGCCGACGCCGGTCGTCAGATAAAACCCCCAGAATCGCCGCGTGCCCCAGCGGCGCTCGAGCTCCGGCGCGAAGAACCACATCAACAACATGTTGAAGACCAACGCGAGGGCGTTGCCGTGGACGAATATGTATGTGCCGAGCCGCCAGAACTGGAAGCCCGAGAGCGAGAGCAAGGGATCTTCGACGAGGAGGTCGATGAGCGTCGCGGCCGCGCCGCGCGCGAAGATCTTAAGGATCGACGTCACAAGGAAGACGCCGATCGTGATCGTGAAGATCATGCGCACCGCGGGCGGCAGATGACGCGCGAGGAAATCCTGGAGTCGGTTGTAGGCGTTCATCGAATTTGCGGGGCGGGGGCGGTTCGCATGGCGGGAGGATTAAAAAGGGGGCGTGCCTCAGTAGACCTCCTGCGGAACCTCGTGGAGCGTCTCGATGACGATATCCTGATAGACGCGCGTCTGGCACGCGAGGCGTCGCTTCGAGCCGACCCGCGCGCGTTCATAAACGGATTGATCCGAGCAGGCCGATTCGCCCTCGCGCACCTCGACCTGGCACTTGGTGCACATGCCGTGACCGTGGCAATTGCGGTGGGCGAACTTGCGCCCGTAGAGATCAATGTCGTTCTCGAGCAACGCGCTGCGCAGATCCTCGCCGACCTCCATCTCGATCTCACGATCCAGATTCTCAATCTTAACTTTGACCTTCATGCTCATCGGTTGCTCTTTCTTCGGATCGCTCGGCGTTCGGCTGGCGGGCCGCTCATCGGACCGCTCGGGATCGCGAGCGGACTGGCCCGCGATGTGACGCGGGCGCCCTGCCCAAGCCGGTGATGCTATCCGGCACGCCCCGCGAAATCAAGCCGTAGCCCTTCAGATATCGGCTGCCACGTACACGATAGGCAAACGCGACAGAGAATCGCCACGGCGGTATATCATATTGTTTGATTCACACAAGGCGGATATGAGAAACTCAGGGAGTTCTGGCGAGCCCTTAGATCGGCTCCAACCAGAAGACTCTCCCCGCCAGCGGCTGTAACCGCCGACGGGGAAAGATGGGGTAGCGGAATGTGCGGGAATTGATCCCGCCCACGACGCTGTAACATCGCGGCGATGAAAATTGGTCGCCTTGCCTAGAGGGCCTTGGTTTCGAACGCTGGCTCCCTCTCGACTTGCCTCGTAGGCATTGAACGCCCCACTGAGCGACGACCATGTCCTCGGTGGGGCTTTCGCTTATTCTGCGCATTTTTCTTCCGCCTTTCGGGGCTTTTCGCCCATCAGACAGCAGACACTATATCAAGCATCCTTATATCTCAAGCGATATTTTTGAGTAAATAATCGATCGAAGAGAATGATTTATTGACGCCCGCCCGCCTTTGAGCCCATACTCCGAGCCAGATTGGAGGCATGAGAATGAAAACACAAAGTGGTGGGCAGGGTGTCAAGGCTGGGGCAAAAAAGGGGGGCGGGCGAAGCCCAAGCTACCCTGCATTTGGGCTGACCCGAGCAATCAAGCTGGCGTGCGACTTTTTCGTGCAGAATGAGCGTGCTGTCGTCTCTCGCGAGGCGGCGGCCCAAGCCATCGGATATCCCACGTTAAGCGGGTCTGCTCTACAGGCATTATCCACCATGCGCCAGTATAGGCTTTTCGACAAGAGTGGGAAAAAGCTTGGCCTGTCCGCGGACGCTCTTTTGATTTGCTTGGAGCCGGGATCGCAAGCGGGCCTGAGTGCTATCGAAAGGGCGAGCACGTCACCTAAAGCCTTCCTCGAATTACGCCGAGAGTATCCAGAGAGCATCCCAAATGATGATGCGCTACGGTCTCATTTGATCCGAGAGAAAGGATTCGGCGTCTCTGCAGCCAAGAAGCTCATCGCATCTTTTCGGGATACTTTGCGACTTGTCAATCAAGCCACGGATGGGCAAGACGGTAAATTAATGGGTGGCGCAAACGATGAAAATCCTCCCCCAAACGACGCGGGATATTCAGTCGGTGATCGTGTTCAGTGGGAATCCCAAGGCGTTTTCCAATTCAAAGAGCCGCTGCCCATAACTGAGATAGTTGAGCATGAAGGCAAGAAATTTGTGTTGGTTGAAGGCCGGAAGGGCGGGATTCCCCTTGAGGATGTGCGGCGACCGGCGGCGTCGAAAACCACCGAACAGAAAGCCGAGACAATGGAACTGGCAAAACCATCACGAAATCCGGCCCATGCGCTAGATTCAGGCCTGCGGGAAATTCAGCTTCCGCTCATCGGTGGAAGCGCGATCTTGCAAGTCCCCGAGAACATGGGCCAGAAGAATTACGACATGCTGTTAAAGGCATTGGAAATTTTCAAGGTCGCCATCGTTGGCGAAGAGTCCGAGAAGGTCGGGGACTAATCAGCCCGCCACACACTCTTAGGACACTACCCCGCCTCAGCCTGCGCCGGTCAACACGTCGCGGAAGAAGGCGAGCATGACGCCCGCCGTGCCGGCGATCTCGGGGCCATAAAGAACGATCGCCGCGACGCCCGCCACCGCAAACAGTGCGAGCGCGAAGATCATCTCCGTCCGGCTTTGGCCCGCGCGGCGGCGGCCACTGCGGCGGCCTCGGTTCGGCCGATGAAGGACGGCGGCTCCAATGGCACGGACGCGATCCAGCTCGAATGTGCGGGCTGAAATGAAGGCCGAAATGCGGGCTGAAGTGCGGGCTGAAATGCCGTGAGATATCATTCGGTTCATTGCCTTTTCTCCGTAGAAGTTTCGCGCAGCCCGGCTCTCGCGTTCTGGATTTTTGAATCTGATGTCCAGCGGCTCACGAGCGTCACGTCCGCTCGGAGCGAGCCGCCGGGCATTTCGATTGTCACCGTCGGCTCGTCTCTGTAATTCCACGCGAGGTATCCCAGCGCAACCGTGCGGCCCAGACCCGGGATCGACGCCGACGAAGTGACGCGCCCCGCGTCCTTCGTACCGCTCATATCGTCGCCGCCCACAACTTTGACCACGGCCTGCCCCGGATCGAACGGATGATCGCCGTCGATCTCGAATCGCGCCAGGCAATGCGCGGGATGACCGAGGTTCTTGATCCGGGCGATAATTTCCTGCCCGGGGAAGCAGCCCTTCTCGAAATCAATCGTCCCGGCCAGACCCGCTTCGAGCGGGATCGTCCGGTCGTTCGTGTCCGTGCCGAACAGGGCGATCCCCTGCTCGATGCGAAACACGACATATACGTCGGCGCCGGATCCGGACTCGTCCGGCGCGCCCACCTTGGCGCCGGGTTCCGCGCCCGCCTCGGCGCCGGCTTCCTCGTCAATCCGGCCTCCGCCCAGCTCCTCGCACGCGGCCGCGAGCTTTCCGCGCACCTCATCGAAATTCTCGCGCGCGGTCGTCAGCCAGAAAAACGGCACATCCCAACGGCTGTCGCGGTACGCCGTGCATCGCGTGCCCGCGATTATGATTTCGCCGGTCATCATCTCGCCGGTCGTCATCCACGCGGCGTCAAGATCGGGCCCCGACGCTGTATCCCCCGCGACATCCCCCAGCAGGTCCGCCGCGCGCGGCCCGGCCAGGCCGATCGCGCGTTCGGATTGCCACGCGGGGTCGAGCGTCACGTCGTCGTTGATGACATATCGCCCGGCGATCTCGAAGTCGGATTCGGCCAATTCAGATTGGACGAGGAAATCGAGCCCGTCAGCGGTGCGGTAAACCAGCATATCGGCCGACATGCGACCGTCCCCTTCGAGCTGGAGCGCGTGAGCACCGCGACCGATGGCGAGGTCGCGGACATTCGCCGAGAGTCGGCGATGGAAATAACTGATCGTGTCCGCGCCGCGCGCCGTGAAGCGCACCCACGCCGGGGCAGTGATCAAACCGACGGTCTCGCGCAGCCACGCGAGCTGACGCAGCCGACCCGAAGGCGTAGATCGCAAATCGGCGTCCCGCCCGGCATCTGATTTATTCGATTTCATGTCTGCATTGATGTCCGGATCGAAGCCCGATTTGGGGTCAGTTGTTTTCATGGTAGAGCAGGAAGAGTTTCGCGTGGAGTCGGTCGCCTTCGAGCGCGGCCGACATGCCTCCGGGGCCGAAGAAGTCGCCCAACACATCATTGGCGGGCGCGGAATCGAATTCAAGAATCGAGTTGTTCACGCCGCCCATGAACCCGCCGACGAGGCTGACGAGCGCCGAATCGAAGAATGCCTGATACGCCCCGGGCGCGATGCAGGCCTCAAGGAAACGGCGCTCTTGCATGAACGGAGCAAGGGGAGCGCAGGCCGCGAGCGGCGAACGGGCCGCAGGCACCGACGCGGGTTCGGTGATGCTGATGCCGGTTTTCAGTTCGCGCGTCGCGTTTGCGTCGGCCGCGTTCATCTGCTCGATCGCGGCAAGGATGTGAACGGCCGAGGGCGAGAAGAAAAGCGTATCGTCGGTCAGGCAGATGTTTGCGAACTGCGCGAGCGGGATAAACGATCCCGAGGTCTCCTCGGCGCCGATCAGCCGGAAGCTTTTCCAGGGGCCGATCTGGTGCTCGGCAAGTTCGTAATTGAGCAGATCGGCGAATTGGCGCGCCCAACGCTCCAGAGCCGGACGCAGCAGTTCGGCGTTGCGCACCCCCGTGAAAAACGTTGCCTGCGGGATTTGCGTTTTATCACTCGCGCCGGTCCCGGTCGCTTGATCTGAGGC
>JAJFLK010000179.1 GCA_021772735.1 Candidatus Sumerlaeota bacterium
GCTTGATCTGTTCAATTTTGTCCGATGCCATGTCCCCGATGTTCCTTTCGCACCTTCACAGCGCTCCGCTATTTGCCGCCAGTTAAGCGCTGCATGAAAAGTTTCTCCACATCGTCGAAGCTCATCGCTGAGGGAACAGCGCCTTCCTCGGCCTCAGGAAGACTCGTCAGATCACGATAACGACCATCACGCTTCACGGAAAAGAGTCGAATCGAAAAGGGATAGACGTCTTTCTGGAGGGATTCTCTGAACCTCAACGCGCCAAGCTCCGTCATCTTGGCGTCGCTGACGATATAGGATTCGTCCAGGTTGCTCAGGAAATCCGCGATTGAAATCTGTCGTTCGGTCACGCCGTCGATTACGACCTCGCCCTCGGTCTTAATCTCAATTCGATCGAAGAGGACATCCGGGGGCCTCGCGCGAACAATGCCCAGGTAGATTTCGAACGGTCGAATCCGTGTGGTCGCGGCCTTTGCCAGTTTCTTGAAGTCTCCGGCCAGCTTTTCATTGTCGCCCTCGGCGGCGCCCACCCGCTTGGATTCCTGCTCCCCTTTTCGATTGAGATCCGCCAGTTCGTCCGCCAGGCGAATGTTGGCCGAGAGATAGCTGGCGCCGGCCTGATAGCTGAATCCGATCATCGCCACCAGCAGCGCGGCAACACCGATCAGTTGACTCTGCTTATCCTTAAATGCGCGGATGTTCTTAATATCCTGAGGCAGGAAATCAACATTGATCTGCGCAAGCCCAATGCCCTGAATCGCCAGACCGATAGGGATGGCGAAGGAGGAAACCTTGGCCGATGAATCATCTTCGAGCTCGATTTGCTCGTTCTTAATCCCGGTCAGCTCGACGGGCAGGCCCATCTTCTCTTCGACGTAGTCGCTGAGGTGCCTCAGGTTGGCCAGCCCCCCGGAGAGGACCAGACTATCGACGGCGACGCCATCAGGCTGAGCCACGAAGAAATCCAGAGACCGGCGAATCTCGGCCACAATCCGATCGGCCACGGTCGTTACCGCCGCGCTGGCGTCCATATTTACGGACTCGGCGTCACCGGAAATCTCAAAATCCGAGGAAAGCACGACCGAGTCGGATTCCTTGATCTTGCGAGCCTCGTCGACTGAATCAATTCCCAGTTTTGACTTGACGGCCCGATCCATCTGCACGCCGGCCACAGGCACGGTGCGTATGAAGCCGCTCAGCGCATTGGGGCCCGCCTTGGGGATCGCGAGATCCATCACCGACGCGCCCAAGTTAATGTATGCTTGGATCTCTTCGAGCTCCATCGAATCGAAAGGTGCGCTCTCGTCGTCTTCAATATCGGGGGATTCGGCATCCTCGGCAGCCTCATCGCCTTTCTTCTTCTTCCCAAATCTACCCAGGGATAGCGATAGGCCTTTCTTCTTGCCCTTATCCACGGCCTTCGATTTTTCTTCCTTCTTGCTCTTTTTTCCGCCCTTGGCGGCTTCGAGAAGTGCGGTCAGGTCTGCCGAAGATTTATTCCCAGTGTGGAAATTATGCAGTGCAAGAGAAGAGACGGAAATCGCGAGCGTCTTTAAGCCGGCCTTGCGGACCAGTTTCATGAAAGAGTGGATGTAATCTTTCCTGATCGCCACCATCAGAACTTCAAGCTCGGTTGGCACTTCAGTATCGAAGACCTGATATTCGAGGATGGTTTTTTCCAGGGGGAACGGGATCTGATCGCGAGCCTCGAAGCGGATGATCCGCTCCAGGCGCTCCGGAGAAGTCTTCGGGACTCGAACCCGGCGCACGAAAACGGTCTGGCCGGGCACGCAAAAGACGGACGTCACCGTCTTGATCTTGTTGTCCTTCAGCATCGCTTTGAGCTGCTTGACGATGGCGTCCTGGCGCTGTGCTTCCTTCTGCCCGGCTTCGAGCTCCAGCCGTGCCTCAAGCAGGCGTTTGATCTTGACGCCCTTGGCGCCAAGCGCCAATTCCGCGATTCGGATAGAGTGTGTGCCGATGTCAATGCCGAGACATTGTGTAACTGCCATCACAGACTCCTCTCAGCGAATCTCGAAATCATAAGTATCGGGTTGATGGAGGTCCCGCCAATCATCGTGCCCGGCCCAACCCGACGGCCCAATGCCCGAGCCCCAGCGTGCCCCCGCGGCACAGTATAGAACGCTCTGGAGAAACTTCGACACCGAAACGTGCAAAAGAACGTCTTCTGGCCCTCCGACTCGGGAATTGTCATTGAATTAGTCATCAAGCGCCGCCCGTCAGACAACCGGGCGAAAGCGTGTAGCGCTCTCGAAGTGCCGGCTCAAAGCTCATTCGGATCATTGCCGGTTCTCCGAAGCAGCGCAACGCCGGACAACGCCGATCGGGCCAGTCATTCGGGAGGGAAGCGTCCTTGCGGAAATAAAATAGAGGCTCACAAATTGCGGCGCCCGTTTAAACGGAGCCAACGGATTTACGCTATCGGCGACAATGGGGCGCGTCAAACAATAAAATGGATCTGCGTCGGGGCCGCGTGGGCTTCCTCCTCGCCGCCCCGCCGAACGACAGCTCACGGCGCGAAGTCAAATGGCCTGCCGTTCTTGCATTGCTTCAAAATGCGTCGCGCCGTCGTCGCGATGTGAACTTCATCGGGCCCGTCGTAGATACGGCCGAAACGTGCGTGGCGATACATGCGCTCCAGCGGGGTGTCCGAGGTCACGCCCTTGGCGCCGTAAATCTGAATCGCTCGATCGATGACGTTATGAAGCATGCGGGCGCCGACGACCTTGATAACGCCGATCTCGACGCGGGCCTCGCTGCCCGCGTCGATCTTGCTCGCAGCCTGCAAAGTCAGGAGGCGGCAGGCCTGAATCTCGGCCAGCGATTCGAAAATCATGACCTGGACCTGTTGCTTCTCGGCAAGGGTCGAGCCAAACGCGACGCGGCTGTTTGAGCGCTCGCACATGAGATCGAACGCGCGTTGCGCCTGCCCCAGCCATCGCATGCAATGGTAAATCCGGCCCGGCCCGAGCCGCTGCTGTGCGATCTTAAAACCTTCTCCGCGCGGGCCGAGCAAGTTGGCTTCGCTCACGCGCACGTTGTCATAATCGACCTCGCAGTGGCCGCCGAGCATTCCCATGACCGGCGTTTCACGGACGATGTTATATCCCGGCGTATCGGTCGGCACGACGATCATGCTGAAAGCCTGATGCGGCGGCGCGTTGGGCTCAGTGCGGCACATGACCGTCGTGTAGGCCGCGCGATTCGCGCCGGTGGTGAACCACTTTCGGCCGTTGATCACCCACTCCCCTGCCTCAAGGACGGCGCTCGTTCGCATCTGCCGGGGGTCTGATCCGGCGACGTCGGGCTCGGTCATCGCGAAACTGGGAAAGACCTCTCCCGCGACCAGAGGCTTCAAATACCGATCCCGCCAATCGGGCGCGGCATAGAGGTTGAGCATGATCGAATCCTGAAGCGAATGCGTGCCCAGGGCGATCATCGCGTGCTCGCTTCGGCCGACCACTTCATTAATAAAGACGTAATCCAGAAACGGCATGCCGTGTCCGCCGATGTCTTTCGGATGCCCCAGAGCCCAAAGATCCGCGGCCTTGGCCTCGGCCATCAGCTCGGCCATCACTGCCCAGGCCGCATCGCCTCCCCGGTCCAGCTCCGGCTCACGCGGGTAGACCCGGGTCTCGATGAACTCGCGAACTCGCGCGCGGATCGGTTTGACGTGTTCAGGAACTTCAAAGCTCATGATGTCAGCCGGCCTTCATCATCAACTCGGTGACCAGCCGGCTGAATTTGGCCGGCTCGGGCGGACGACTTCCCTCTGCAAGCAACGCCTGCCCGTGGAGCAATTCTGCGTAGTCTCCCAAGCGGG
>JAJFLK010000180.1 GCA_021772735.1 Candidatus Sumerlaeota bacterium
ACCCGATGTCCAGCGCCACGGACAGCAACGCCTTCGAGGGTCACCTATCGATCGGATACGCCGAAGTGAGGGCTGTGGCCGAGCCGCTGCGCGCCGATCCGCCATATGAGGGCGCGGTCGACGAGATCGACAAGCTGATGAACTGCATTCTATCTCATCACGGCTTGCTCGAATACGGCTCGCCGGTCACGCCCGCATGCATCGAGGCGTATCTTCTGTCTCAGGCCGACGTCGCCGACGCCCGTCTGGCATCGATCGTCACCGAGGGCAATAATCAATTGCGCCAGAACCCTCAATCGCGCTGGCTGAGACACTTTCACTTCCCCAGCGGAATATTTGTCGGCGACTGGCCCCGCCCCGAGGCATAGCCGATGACAACGAATCCTGCGACCGCACATCTACCGCGTTTCGCTTTGGGGCGAATTGCCCGGCGTTTGCCCCAGGCCATCGCGCTGGCCTGGCTCGTGTTCTTCGCCATCTGCACGCGCGGCGCGCAATCCGGACCCGAGGCGGCGCCCGGAGACTCAGCGCCCCAACCTACTGCGGCGCTCCGGGTCATGACCTTCAACGTGAGATACGCAAGCTCGAAACCGCCCAACGACTGGCCCGCCCGGCGATCCGGCGTCAGCGAACTGATCCTCGCCGAGCGCCCCGACCTCATCGGAACTCAGGAGGGCGTGATCGGGCAACTGCGCGATATGGCTGAAGATCTGCCCGATTACGCCTGGATCGGTGAAGGGCGCAACGGCGGCCACATCGGCGAGTTCATGGCCGTGTTTTATCGCACCGAGCGGCTCGCGCTCGTCGAGCAGGGCCACTTCTGGCTCTCCGATACGCCCGATGTCAAGGGCAGCAAGTCCTGGGGCAATACGCTGCCGCGCATGGCGACGTGGGCACGGTTTCGAGATTTGACCAATGCTGCGGAGTTCTATCTCCTCAACACCCACTTCGATCACCAAAGCCAGACGTCACGCGAGCGGAGCGCCGACATGGTCAGGGCTCGCGCCAAGTCAATGCAGCAGCGTCTCCCAGTCATCGTGACCGGGGATTTCAACGCCGTTCAGACATCAAAGGTTCACGAAACGCTGACGGCAATGGCTGTCGGGAAGAATCCATACATCTTCGATCTGAAAGATGTCTGGGAATTCGCGCCAATCCGTGAAGGCGATGGCATCTCGACGTTTCACGGCTGGGGCGAGCCGGACGATAAAGGCCGGAGGATCGATTGGATTCTAACCTCACCGCGATGGTCGGTCGCCGGCGCACGCGTTGTCCAATTTCGAGACGGCGAGCAATGGCCTTCGGATCACTTCCCGGTCGTTGCCGATGTCATCCTGAACGACGCAAGCGCGACCGACCGGGGGGCCGGGGACTGACGCATGAGGGTTCTGGTCATCGGCGGCGGCGGCCGCGAGCACGCGCTGGTAAGGAGCCTCGCGGGCAGCCCACGGGTCTCGCGCGTCTCGTGCACGCCCGGCAATGCGGGCATCGCGAATCTTGCCGAATGCCACTCGCTCAGCCTCAATCCGCCCTTCAATGATCTCATCCGTCACTGCGTAAGGGATCGTATCGATCTTGTCGTCGTCGGTCCCGAGGCGCCGTTGGCCGCGGGTATCGCCGACGCGCTCGACGCGGACAAGATTCCCGTCTTCGGCGTCAGCCGCGCCGCCGCGCGCCTGGAGGCTTCAAAGAGTTTCGCCCGGACTGTGCTCGACGAAGCAGGCGTGCAGTCGCACGAGTGGGTCGCGTTCGACGACGCCGGAGCCGCGCGAAGGTTTTATCTATCCAAACGCGCCCCGTGGTGGATCAAAGCCGATGGCCTCGCAGCCGGCAAGGGATCGGTCCGGCCCGAGACTCTCGAAGAGGGCTGCGATCTGATCACGAACTGGATGGAGCATGATGGGCTCGGCGAAGCGGGACATCGTATCGTCATCGAAGAACCGCTCGACGGACCCGAGGTCTCGATCATCGCATTTGCCAACGGCTCGGACCTGCGCCTGCTTGCGCCGAGCCGCGATTACAAACGCCTGCTCGAATCGGACCTCGGACCTAACACCGGCGGCATGGGCGCGCTCGCACCGGCTCCCGACCTAAGCGGCGACACTCTTGATCAGATTCAAGCCAAGATTCTCCGCCCGACGCTGGCCGCGCTTGCCAATCGCGGGATCGACTATCGAGGCGTTCTTTACGCGGGCCTCATCCTGACGGCCGCCGGGCCGCGCGTGCTCGAATACAACGTCCGCCTGGGCGATCCCGAGGCGCAGGTCATCCTTCCGCTCCTCGGCGCAGAAGGATTCGACGGCCTGGATGGGGTCAACGGCGTCGATCTCGTCGATTTGATCGAAGCAACGATCCAGGCAAAGCTTGCCGCGATGCCGAATCCGGCTCGGCTCGACTCCGAAGCGGACAATACATCGTCAAAGGTAGCGGTAAACGTCGTCGCGGCTTCTGAGGGATATCCCGTCGCGCCGCGCACGGGCGATCCGATCACGGGTCTGGCCGAAGCCGCCGAAGTTCTCGGCTCCGATGGCGTCGTATTCCACGCCGGAACAAAGCGAGACGGCGACAAGATCGTCACCGCCGGCGGGCGCGTTCTCGGCGTCACCGCCTGGGCCGCGAACATGGACGCGGCCCGCGAGTTGGCCTATCGCGGGATCGATGAGATTCATTGGCCGGGGATGCAAGTGCGGCGCGATATCGCCGCGCGGTGCTGAATGTCGGGGAGAATCACTGAACCTCTTTTTGCCGGAAGCAGCCAACGATGTGATCGTTCACGAGACCGGTGGCCTGCATCAGCGCATAGACGATCGTCGGTCCCACGAAGCGAAATCCGCGTTTCTTCAAATCCTTGCTGATAGCCGCTGCCAGCGGGGTTGTCGCGGGGATGTCGTGGAGTTTTTTCGGACGATTCACGATCGGCCGCCCATCCACGAAGTCCCACATGTATGCGTCGAAGCTGCCCAGCTCGTCTTGAACTTTCAAGAAGGCGCGCGCGTTGCTCACGGTCGATTCAATCTTTAATCGATTGCGAATGATCCGCGCATCGCCCCGCAGCTTCTCGATTCGGCCCGGCGTATATCGCGCGATCTTGGCCACGTCGAAATTATCGAACGCAGCCCGATATCCCTCGCGCCGCAGCAGGATCGTCCGCCACGAAAGGCCCGCCTGCGCGCCTTCGAGTTGGAGGAATTCGAACCACTTGCGCTCGTCATGGAGCGGGACGCCCCACTCGGTGTCGTGGTATTGGATCATCGCCGGCTCGGCGCCGGACCAGCTGCATCGCTTCAATTTTGTCATTGGAACTTCATCCCGGGCCCCGCGGCCTGCCCCCCGCGCTCGCGTCATCCGGGCTATGCCTTAACGCGAACGAACAATCCGCGCCCGCGCACGCATTCGGTGCCTTCGGCCAGAACCGAGCAATTGATCCAGGCCTTGCGGCCTTCGATTTTGTCGACACTCGCGCGCAGCTCAAGCTCGACGCCCAGCGGCGTCGGCGCCAGATAGTCCACCGTCAGGGTCGCCGTGACGTACCACATCTTGATATCCGGCGTGAGCTCCTGGCCCTCCGCCCCGCAGACCGCCGCCATCGCGGTGTTGCAGCAGTGGCAATCGATCAGGCTGGCGAGCAGACCGCCATAGACGCTCGGGCCGCCCGAATTATGGTAAGCCTCGGGGGTCCATCGGCACGTTGCGACCTCCCCATCCCAGAAGGTCTTGACCTGAAGTCCGTGCTCGTTATCCGCGCCGCAGCCGTAGCACGTCGAACGAATCTGATCCTGAATGGCTTCCATGCGGGGCCTCCGGGGGCCTATGAATGACCGGCAACGATCTCGGCTAATAATGTCGGGAATTTAGCGGTGCGCGATAATTGCGAGCTTCGTGATTACTCCGCGGATTGACCCACCGGATCAGCGGCCTCTTCATTGCCGTTCGAGAAACGCGTAACGGCCGCGCCCGCTCGGCTCAGGCTCAGCGGACTGGTCTCGGCGCCCTCGGGAACCGCAAGCCGGCGGCACGCGCGCAGAATCTTGTTCGATAGCTCTTCATCCTGAACCGCCCGGGCCAGGCTCATCCCGCCCATCAGGAGCGCGAGCGTCGCGTAAGCGCGTTCTTCGGAGTCCAGGC
>JAJFLK010000019.1 GCA_021772735.1 Candidatus Sumerlaeota bacterium
TAACGGCTCACTCTCGCTCCTGACCCGGGAGGGCTTCACGCTCAAGGCGATCCGCCCGCTCCCGACCTCCGATGGCGCGACAATGTTCGTCTTCGAGCGTCCCCTGCCTACCGGGTATTACGCATCGCGCGCGCCGATGGAATTCACGGGGCTGTATCGCACGACCGATGGTGCGGGAGACGAATGGCGTCTCGTTTTCGTCCCATATCGGCGAGGGTTCACGATTCACATGATGGGCGCGAGCGGCAACAGGACGATCCAGACAACCTGGGAGCCTTTCAGCAAGGTGCTCCTATGGCAGGACGAGGTGGAAGTTTATCGATTTCAGCTCTCGCCAAACGGCGGTTCGATCACGTGGCTCGTCGATCCGCTCAAGGGCCAGGACCGGCCACAGACGCTCGATGCCGCACGTATCGTCAGCTTCTAGCGGCGCTCTGCGGGCCGTCCAAACCCCATATTTTTTATTCGTAAAGTTCCCAAGTCGTCGCCGAGTTCATGATGGCCTTGCTCGCCGCCTCGACTGCCGCGAAGGCATCGATGAGCCCCGTGCCGGTCACGTCGTCAACGCCCGGAGAGGCCCGGAAGCCCGCCATGTCGATCGCGGTATCCACCATATGATTGCGAACGCGAGTGGCCGAAAGCCTCGGCTCGACCTCGCGGATGAGCGCCATGACCGCAGCCGCGTGGCCCGCCGCCGCCGAGGTGCCGCTGAAGTTCGGCAGCGCATCGGGCTCGCCGAACGTCCCGCCCAGGTTCAAATCGATTCCGAAAAAAGTGTTGTTGCAGCCCGATACGGCCGTGACGTCGGGCTTGAACGTTGTGCGCGCGGAGAACGCTCCGCTGCCATTGAAGTGGATGCTGATCGAACCGCCGCGCGAGCTATCGGCCTCGGGGTCGATCAACGCCGTTGGTCCCAGAGTGGGGTCGAATGCCGGCGCTTCAAACCAGGTCGCCGCGCCGATGCTCACCGCGCCGGTGACCAAGCCCTGGCCCCAGATCGTCGGCCCGCCTTGGGATGAAGTCGCGTCGGCAATGTTTTGAATCACCAGGTTCGTCCCCGGGTTCTCTACGAAGATGAGGCGGAATTCGACGGCCGTCGCGCCGTTCTGAGGGATGAATTCCTGATCGCCGACAAAGTGATCGACCGCGAGGAACACGGTTCGCACCAGACCGGTCGCGTTCGTGTAAGCGACGATCTCAAGCGCGTCGCCCATGGGCAGACCCGTTGTCCCCTGCGTGTCGAACCCCGAATTGAGGGGTGGGCTCGGGCCGAAGGAATCGAGCCCGGCGGGATCGGCGACCGAAGTAATGTACACATCAAAGTCCATCTGCGCGCCATTGCCCGAGCTCGTGGCGTCGTGGGGTTGATTCCATTGCAGGATCGCCGTGAAACCCTCTCCCGGGTCCAGCGTCACGTCCAGGAAGCCGTCCCCGCCACCCCAATCGTGAAGGTCGGTTCCGGAAACGGGGAACGCTTCGTCGTCATTCGAGTCATCGTTCAGGTCGATATCCGTGAAAACTCTCGTGAACCCTCGATTGGCAAGATTGCCGGCCGAGGAGACGTAATTTGTGCCGCCGTCGAAGGCCCGTTTGGCTGCCTGAGCGATAAGCCCATCCTGATACATCGGCTCGGAGAAGACGCTGATGTCGTCGATGATCACCGTGCATCCGGCCTCGGTGCGAAGCCGATCGATGGCCTCGGCAAATCCGGCCGCTCCGAAAAATCCGGTATGAAAAGCGATCGCCGCTCCCGGCGCGACGTCGTGAATCAACTCGGCCAGCGCCGCGCCCTCGTCGGTCGGCCCGCCCTGGGCCGCAAGATCGGCGTCATCGCGCAGGATCGTCACGGTCGGCGGGAGGTCGCCGGAATCCTGATTGGCCGCGCCGGTGAGCGTGCCTGCCACGCCGGCCGCCGGGAGCGTATTGCCATCGCGGACGCCCAAAGTGCGCGCGAAGGAATCAGAGATGATGCCAATGACCTCACCGGAGCCATCGACGGAGAATGTCGTCCGGGCCATGTCGGCGCCCATCGCGGTCGAGGCACGGCTCGTGACCGAACCCGCGTTGTTGATCGAGCCGAAAAGCGGGCGCACCCGGCGCACGATGTCGAGCCGGGACAGCTCGATGAGCGTCTCGGGATCTCGCGCTGCCAGGACGGCCTGATGATATTTCTTTGAGACGAATCGGACTCCGACGCCGTCGACATCGGCGAGAGCGCCGTTAAGGCTCGCTTTGTCATCGCCTGGATTGAGCATCACCTCAACCAGAATCGAGTCTCCCGAGGCCCGAGCTTTATCGGCGCCCGGTGCTCTCCCGAGCGACGTTCCGGCGCGGCGGGCGTGGTCGGCGATCTGGAGAAGTCCGTTGGAAAGTTTGCCCTCGGCAGCGGCAGGGGCGAACTCTTCGGAGATTACATCGGCTTTTGCCCCAGCCAGCGCTGGGAGGGTCGAGGCCATGAATGTGCCGAGGACAAGGATCGCCGAGGCGCACCGGCCCAGATGGAATGATGCTCGCATTGACGTCAATTCAGACTGCCGTGTCATCGTGCCGGGTCTCCGGTCCATGCTGGAGGAATCGTGAAAGAATCGGGCGCCCACCCTCATGTGATGTATCGGCCCGGCCGGGCCCACGCCTGAGCCCGCTTCCGCATGTTTGACGTTCTCGGCCCGGCCGTCATAGAATCAAGTCCGTGGCGTGCCCGCCCGAACTGTTCTCCCCTGATGACACCTTCACATAGAAAACGCATATGCCTCTTGGGCGCCACCGGCTCGATCGGAGAGTCGACCCTGCAGGTGGTTGCCGATTTCCCGGACAGATTCGAGATCGTCGGCCTCTCGGCGCATACCTCGGCGGCCACGCTCGCCCGGCTGGCCGATGAGCTGAAGCCCGCCGCCGTGTGCCTCTCGGGGTCCGAAACCCCGCCGGGCGAGGCGGGCGGCAGTGCATCGGCCTGGTTCTCCGGCGAGGAGGGTCTGGCAAAGCTGGTCGAGGCCTGCGAGCCCGATATTGTCGTCGTGGCGATCGTCGGCGCGGCCGGTCTGACGCCGACCCTGCGCGCGCTTGAGCTGGGCTTACCGGTCGCGCTGGCAAACAAAGAGGTCCTCGTGACCGCGGGCGCGCTCGTCATGGATCTGGCTCGCCGGCGCGGCGTGCAGATTCTCCCGATCGATAGCGAACACAACGCGATCTTCCAATGCTTGGCCGGCCATGCGGACGACCCGGTCCGCCGCGTCATCCTGACGGCCTCGGGCGGGCCCTTCCGGGGGCGGACGCGGGCCGAACTGGCAGGCGTGACGGTCGCCGAGGCGCTCGATCACCCGACCTGGCAGATGGGCCCCAAGATCACGATCGATTCGGCGACGCTTATGAACAAAGGGTTTGAGGTCATCGAGGGCCATCACTTGTTCGGCCTCGATGTGGATCGGTTCGAGGTCGTCATCCATCCCGAAAGCGCCGTGCATTCCATGGTCGAGTTCGTTGATGGCTCCATCCTCGCCCACCTGGGCGTGACAAATATGTATCTCCCGATCGCCCACGTCCTCGCTTATCCCGAGCGGCTGGAGAACTCGCGGTTCGATGCGCTGGACTTCACCCGCGTGGCGTCGCTCACGTTTGAGGATTATGATCGGGAAGTTTTCCCCTGTTTGGGGTATGCTTACGAAGCTGCGCGAAGGGGAGGGACCTGGCCCGCGGCGCTCAACGCAGCGAACGAGATCGCCGTCGAGCGATTCCTGGCCGGTGAGATTCAATTCTCCGGGATCCCCGAGCTGATCGATGCCGTGCTCCAGGCACACGATGGCGTCGCGCATCCCGGATTGGACGAGATCCGCCGGGCCGACGCCGAAGCGCGAGAGAAAGCGCGGGAGAATGCACGGTCCCTGGGGCTCTCTCGCAAGTGAATCAAGCATAGCCTGACGGCGTGGGGGCCAAACTTCGGGCGGCATGACAGGAGTCTGATCGGGCGAGGCCGAACGGGCGTAGGCGTATAGGAACGGAACAAAGCGTATGTTGCAGAATATATTAGGAATCGGGGCCGCAGTCATCATCTTCGGCCTGGCCATTTTCTTCCACGAGTTGGGGCATTTCTTCTTCGCGCGCATTCGGGGCGTGGGCGTCGAGGCCTTCGCCATCGGCATGGGCCCAAGGATGTTCGCCTGGGTCTGGGGCGATACCGAATATTCGATCCGATGGTTTCCGGTCGGTGGATTCGTCAAGCTCCACCAGATCGTCCGCGAAGAAGCGATCGATGCCGAGACGCAGGCCGCCATCGAAGCAAAGAACGCCCATGAGCGCGGCCATGACCCGCCCGACAAGGCCGATCCGGAATCGATCGGCAAGCTGGCGCACGAAGATATGGAGGCGCTTTACGACAAGGGCGTTGTGACGAAGCTACTCGTCTTCACCGGCGGCGTGTTCTTCAACTATCTGACCGCCATTGCGGCGATGTTCATCGTTCTGGTGATCGGCTCCGAAGAACCTGTCCCCGGCGAGGCGAAGATCGGCGCGGTCAGCAACGCCGCGATGCTCGAGGCGGGCCTGCAGAAAAGCGATGTCATCATCGAGATCGAAGGCTCCCCGGTGGCGAACATTGTAGAATTCTCGAACGGCTTTGACGCGGCGTTGAAAGCGGGCGACCTCGCCGATGGCTTCGATGTCCGGGTCGACCGAGGCGGAACCGTGACGGCTCTGAGCCTCCCGCCGATGTCCGAAGATGATAAATCCGCGTATTTCGACACGGAGAACGAAGCGTTCGAGGCCTGGACCTGGTGGATGGAGCCGATCGTCGGCGGCGTGATGCCCTATTCGCCCGCCGGCCAGGCTGGTCTGAAGGACGACGACCGAATCGTCGCGATCAACGGAAACCCGATCTCTCAATGGGACGAGATGACCGAGGTCATCCGGGCCAATCCGGACAGCGCGGTGACGCTCAAAGTTCAGCGCGAGGCAGAGAGCGAGCTCCTTACTCTGGTTGTTGTCCCCGAAGAGAATCCCGAACAACCGGGCACGGGCCTGATCGGAATCATCAACGGCGCGGCCGAGACTGAAATCTTCCGGCTTGGAGTGGGCGAGGCCCTCATACAGGCTCCGGTGCTGACGACCCGGATGGGCAAGCAGATCGCGGTGAGCACCTACGGGTTGCTCGGAAGAGCGATCTTCAAAGGCGAAGGCGAGTCGCTCAAGCGCAACGTCGGCGGCCCCATCGCCATTGCGGATATGGCCCGCCGCGTATCCCATAAAGGCGTGATCGAACTGATCGAATTTTTCATCATGCTCAATCTGGTCCTGGCGGTCATGAACCTGCTTCCGCTCCCGGTGCTCGATGGGGGCTTCATCGTCATCTCGCTCATCGAGGGCATCACGCGGCGTCCGGTGCCGACCCGAATCATCGAGCCGATCTATATGGTCTTCGCGCTGGGATTCATCACGCTCTTCGTGCTGATCTCGTTTCAAGACATCTTGAAGATCGTCTTCAAATCTTGAAGATCGCCTCCCGATCGCGTAGCCTCACCGGCTCGCGCCAATCCGGACTATAACCGAATACCAGACAGGACCCGAATTAGATCATGCCGCTTATTGCCGGCTCGCTGAGCACGCGCCTGTGGCGCACCGCCGAGCCGCTTCCGCCTCATTTTACGGACATCTTCGAGCGTAACCTGAAACGATTCGCCTTCAAGCCGGTGGACATCGAGAAGGGCGAACTGCGTTCGGCCGGCTGGGTGAACCTGCGCCAGGTTCTGGATGCGCGCCTGACGAGCAAAAAGGTGATGTTCCGCAACACCATCGCGATGGCGCTGCGGATCGACCGCATTACGATTAATCAAAGGCTCTTCCGCGCGACTCTGGCCGAAGAGATCGCCAAGGCCCTGCGCGAGAAGGGCGTCGGCAAGCTCTCGCGCGAGCAGCGCGGCGCTCTGGAGGAATCCGTCCGGCTCAAGCTGGTCAAGGCGCAGGCGCCGTCGATGTCCATCTACGAGATGGCCTGGCACCTGGAGAACGGGCTGGTGATTTTCAGCGCGACCGCCGAGAAGCTGAACGTGGATTTCTCCGACCTGTTCAGCCAGACGTTCAATATTTCCATCGACCCGTTGTTCCCATTCCTGCGCGCCGAGCGATGGGCGAAGAAGCAGAATCAGATCCGCGATCTGCACGACGTCATGCCTTCGCCGTTCAGTCCGCACACGCCGGTCGAGGTCCATATCTCGACGCAGGGCGAGGAGGAGTAAGGCCGTGGGCGTTCTCGAACTGATTCAGCAAAAAGCCTTCCTCGGCAATGAGTTCCTGACCTGGGTGTGGTTCCGGGCAGAGACGGCCGCAACGATTGAACTGGGCCGGGAGCGCTCGGTCGAGGTCGAGATGCTCGGACCGATCGCGCTCGACGCGCACTATGGCGACGCGCGCGCATTGGCCTTGAAGGGCGATTCCCCGGCCACCTCGCCCGAGGCGACTACGGCATTGATCCAGGGCAAGAAGCTCGCCCGTGCCCGCATTAAGATCAGCCGCGAGGGTGTCGATTGGATCGCCACGCTCGACGCGCAGACTTTCAATATCTCCGGTCTCAACGTGCCCAAGC
>JAJFLK010000181.1 GCA_021772735.1 Candidatus Sumerlaeota bacterium
CTGCCAGATCGCCCGGCCTATGGCGATGCCACGGGACCAAGTCCAGGCCGGCAAGCCCTTTGAAATCAATTATCTTAAACCCGCCGAGCGTGCTTGCCGACCAGAGTTGGAATGGTGGCAAGATCAAGAAGGCGAGAAACAGGCCTGAAAGAACTTCACCATCAGCCGACCGTACCTGGTTCGGGCACCAATATTGCGGTTTGATCCCTTGGCCCCGGCGGGTGCGCCTGAATTGTTGCGCCATGCAGCATTGGGAGGCACTGATCCGGCGCGTCGTCAATCCACCCGCATCATCCAATCGGCACGGTCGAATTCTTTACCAGAGACCCGCTGAGCCATCCCGCACCCGAGAAGAACAAGAGTGAAAGACAAACCCAGCTTGACGGAAAACACAAAAAGGCTCCTCGTTATTCCGCCCATTGCGATCGGCCTGGTCATCCTGGGCCTTTCGGCGAGGAATCCAAGGGATCCGGCGCGTACAGAGCGGAACGAGAGCGCGCGCCTGGTCCGCGTGATCGAGGTCCCGTCGGTCGATCTGATCCCGCGTTGCGTGGGATACGGCACGGCGAAGCCAACCATCGTATGGGAAGCCGTGGCCGAAGTCAAAGGAGAGATCGTCCAGCTAAACCCTATCGTCAAGAAGGGTGCGATTCTTCCTGCCGGCACGCTTCTTCTGCGCATCGACCCGACGAGCTATTATTTCGCAATTGCCGAGAACCAAGCCAACATCAGCAACCTCAAGGCTCAACAAAAGGAGATCGAAGTTCGCGAGGAGAACTTCAAGGCTTCGCTCAAAATCGATCGCCAATCACTGGATCTGCTTGTCTCCGAACTTGCGCGGCTTCAGAAGCTGCACGGCAGCGGGTCGATCTCTCAATCGGACCTCGAATCCCAGAAACGTCAGGTGCTGAACCAGCGGGCGGTGGTCCAGACGCAGGAGAATGCCCTGAGGTTGATCCCGGTCGAGCGCGAGGCACTGGCCGCGAATCTCGATCTCCACGGAGCCCGACTGGACGAAGCCAAACTCCATCTGGAGCAGACGACCATCAGGGCCCCGATCGATGGCCGAGTGGCTTCGATCAACGTCGCGCTGACGCAGTTCGCGATGACGGGCCAGGTGCTGGTGATTCTCGATAGCATCGATGCCATCGAAATCGAAGCCCGAGTGCCGGTGCAGCGCATTTACCCGCTCATCAGCGGCAAAAACCGCCTGAGCGTTTTTGCCGAATTGAACTCGAGCAAGATATTTGCAAGCTTCGGGATCGACGCGGTGGTGCGATACCAGGCCGGGGATACGTCAACGCAGTGGCAGGCGACGTTCAAACGATTCAGCGAAACTGTCGATCCGCAGACCCGCACCATCGCGGCCATTGTTGAGGTGCCGAACCCCTACGCGCAGGCCGCGTTCGGAACGAGTCCCCCCTTGACAAAGGGGATGTTCTGCGAGGTTGAGATGCGAGGCGCGGCGCGACCGAATCGCCTGATTATCCCGCGCTCAGCCATTCATGGCGATCTGGTCTACGTCGTCGACGCCGAGCATCGTCTGCAAATGCGACGCGTCGAGATCGAATTTTCACAAGAGGGATTCGTTTCGATCCGCGAAGGCCTCGCCGCCGGAGAAACCGTCGTGATCACAGACCTGATTCCAGCGATTGAAGGCATGCTTCTCAAGACCCGGATCGACACCGAACGCACTGAGCGCCTCATCGCCGAAGCCACAGCGGCGAGCGATTTCAAATGATTCGCTTCTTCGCTTCGCATCCGACCGCCGCAAATTTGCTCATGCTGATTATCGTCGTCCTGGGCTTCACGGCCCTGCCGTCAATCCAGCGTGCGACCTTCCCCGATTTCGAAGCTCCCTACGTTCAGGTCCGAGTCGCTTACCCGGGCGCCAGCGCCGAATCCGTCGAGGAAGCGATCTGTCAACGGATTGAATCCGCGCTGGATGGAATCAGCTTCGTCGATGAGATCAGATCAGACTCGGTCGAGGGATCGGGAAGCGTGACGATCGAAATGCAGGAGGGCGAGGACCTCCAGCAGTTCCTCGACGACATCACGAACGAAGTGGACATGATCGATGACTTTCCCGAAGAAGCCCTGGAGCCGGTCATCATCCGATTCGATGAGGGCGGTGCGGTGGTATCGATCGCCGTCACCGGGCCGATGTCGACCGTTGATCTCAAGGCGTATTGCGAGCAGCTCAAAGACAAGCTCATTGGTCTAGGCCCCGTCTCGCTCGTATCTCTGGGCGGATTTTCCGATCACCAGATCCGCATCGAGACGCGCGCGACGACGCTGATGGAATATGGGTTAAGCGTCCAAGACATCGCCGCTCTGATCGACCGGCAAAACGTGGACCTGCCTTCGGGGACGATCAAGACCGAAGATCGGGACATCCTCGTTCGATTCGCCGACGAACGCCGTTCGCCACGCGAGTTCGAAGATCTGATCATCATCTCCGGGCCGACCGGCGCCGAGGTTCGGCTCGGCGATATCGCGACCGTCAGCGACGTCTTCGAACTCGATGAGGAAAAAACCACGTTCAATGGCCGCAGGGCTGGGATACTCAACGTCCGCAAGACGAAGAATCAGGATACGCTTCGGGTTTATGATACGGTCACCGCCTTCATAGAAGGCGAACGCCTGACGGTACCGCCCGGCGTCGAGTTCGAGCTGACCTCGGATTTTTCGTCCATGGTTCGCGACCGCCTGAACATGCTGGTCGACAACGGCCTACAGGGTTTGGTCCTGGTGCTTATTGTTCTGGGCGTTTTCTTCAGCTTCCGATACTCGTTCTGGGTGACGGCGGGCATGCCGGTGGCTTTCTTCGGCGCATTCTTCTTCATGCCGCTGATGGATCAATCGCTCAATATGATCACGCTGATCGGCCTGCTCCTGGGGCTCGGACTGGTCCTGGATGATGCGATCGTCATCGCCGAGAATGTCGCCGCCCACCTGGAGCGTGGATCGACGCCTCTTCAGGCCGCGATTGAAGGGACCGCCCAGGTCCGCCCCCCAATCATCATCGCGTTCCTGACGACGATTTGCATCTTTGCGCCCATTACCATGATGCAGGGTCAGATCGGCCGCGTTCTGCGGGTGATGCCGATTGTGCTGATCCTGGTGCTAGCGGTCAGCCTGATCGAAGCGTTCTTAATTCTGCCGCACCATCTTGCCGGATCGCTCGCACGCCGCCAAAAGGCAGGCGAAGGACGGTTGCGCCTTAAATTCAACGCGCTGATCGAACGGATTCGCACGGCGGTCAACGATCGCCTTGTCATTCCCGCTCTGAAGTGGCGATACGGCGTCGTCGGAATCGCGATGATGGCTTTCCTGATTTCTCTCTCCGTCGTCGCTGGTGGGATGCTGAAGTTCCAGGCGTTCCCGAACCTCGACAGCGATACGCTCCAGGCCCGGCTTCTGCTCCCGCCCGGCACGCCCTTGAAACAGACCGAGGCCGCGATCGGGCAAATCACCGACGCGCTCGAACAGGTGAACCTGGAATTGAGCCCGCTTGAAGTAGACCAACAGGAATTGATCCAGAACGTCGCCGTGCGATACAGCCGAGATCTGGAATCTCGCGAATCGGGCGCGCACGTCGCGACGGTCACCGCGGACCTGATTCGTGGTGAGGTGCGCCGGGCGCGGATCGATGAAATCCTGGCGCGTTGGAGCCGCGAGACCGGCGAGATTCCGGACGTGATCAGCCTTAAATTCTCCGACCCGGTGATCGGCCCCTCGGGCCACGCGATCGAGGTCCGCCTGCAAGGCCAAGACCTCGGCGAGCTCAAGGCCGCGTCGCTTGAAATCCAGGAGTGGCTCGGAGACTTCGCGGGCGTGAATGATCTCTCGGACGACATGCGGCCCGGGAAACCCGAGCTGCGCCTCCGGCTGCGCGAAGGGGCGACGGCGCTCGGGCTCGACGCGCAGACGATCGCATCCCAATTGCGTGCGGCGCTCTTTGGCCAGACGATCCGCGAGATTCAAGTCGGGGACGAGTCTCTCGAAATCAACGTCCAACTGGCCGACGAGGATCAAGACAGCCTGGCGGATTTGGATTTCCTGCACATCACTCTGCCCGACGGACAGCAAGTCCCGCTGGAATCCGTCGTGCACATCGCGGCGGATCGCACATCATCGAGGATCACGCGCATCGAAGGACGCCGCACGCTGCTCATCGAGGGCGACGTCGACACCCGCCTCGGGAACACGGACGAAATCGTCAGCCGCCTCATCGCGGAGTTCACGCCGCGCCTGAAAGAAAAATACGATCGGGTCACGCTCGAGCTGGCCGGTGAGACGAAGGAATCGGCCGTCACGACGAATTCGCTGCGCAATGGATTCTTGATCGGCCTGGTCGGCATATACGTGCTCTTGAGCTACCAGTTCAGAAGCTACCTCGAACCCCTGATCGTCATGAGCGTCATCCCGATGGCGTTCATCGGCCTGGTCATCGGGCACCTCATCATGGGAATCAATCTGAGCCTGCCGAGCATGTTCGGATTCGTGTCCTTATCCGGAGTCGTCGTGAACGATTCGATTTTGCTGGTCGAATTCATCAAGCTGCGCCGCCGCGAGGGCAAGTCGATCAAGCACGCCGCGCAAATGGCCAGCAGGGAACGCTTCCGCGCGGTGCTGCTGACATCGCTGACGACTGCCGCCGGCCTGCTCCCCCTGCTCGCCGAACGCAACCTCCAGGCACAAATCCTCATCCCGCTGGTCACGAGCATCGTCTTCGGCCTGCTCGCCGCGACGGTCCTCGTCCTGCTGATAGTCCCCGCGCTGTATCTAATTCTTGCGGACCTGGGCCTGGTGCGGGATTCGTGAGGGTCTATGCCTCTTCCGACTTTTTCTTTAGTTCTTCGAGCAGCTCGCGCCCCTTGGTGGTGTTGGGACTATTGAGCTCATCGTACAGGTTCGCCGCATCCTCCGCGCAGGCGATCGCTTGGGCCCCTCGGCCGCTCTCGGATAGTTCGATTGCCATGTTGTAGTTTGCGTTGGCTTCGCCGAGCCGGTCCTCAATCTCCTGCGCAATGACGATACGTTGCTTGTAGAAGCCAATGGCCTTTCGCGTCCGACCCAAAGACGAGTAAGCAGTTCCCAAGTTGCCCAAGGCATTGCTCTCGCCCATCCGGTCGCCGATTTGCTGAGCGACTCCTAGTTGCCTCTTGTAGAATTTAATTGCCTTACGCGGATCACAGAGAGCCATGTAGCCGACTCCCGAGTTGCGCAGTGCTACGAGTTCAACGCGCCGGTCGCCGATATCCTCCGCTACGACGAGAAGCTTCTCGTAGAAGTCGGTGGCCTTTCGCGTATTACCAAGGTCCGAGTAGGCGTTCCCCAACCTGCGCAAGGCGTCGGCTTCTTCTTTCCGGGCACCTATCTCCCGGAATAACACCAGTGCAGACTCGAACGAGTTGATCGTCATTTGCGCCTCGCCCAGATCGTTATAAGCGATTCCCAAGTTGACCAAGGCGTCGGCTTCTTCTTTCCGGTCGCCTATCTCCCGGAGTAGCGCGAGCGCTTGCTCGATACTATCAATGGCCTTGTGCGGCTCGCCAAGATCCTGGTAAGCGACTCCAAGG
>JAJFLK010000182.1 GCA_021772735.1 Candidatus Sumerlaeota bacterium
GCCCGTCGATTTGCGGATCGCGCGACCAGGTCCATGATCGCGAGGACTTCCCCGCCGGCCTCGACGCCGAGCTCTTCGGCGAGGTCTGCGCCTAGCACGATCTCGTTCGGCGCGAGGTCCAAAGAGATCGCCTCGCCTCCGTTACTTGACAAGGGAAAAAGGTCTGCTGAATCATCGGGATCGACAGCGAAGATCAGGCCCGCGACCAGCTCACTACGGCGGCCCACGCCGCCGGTCATGAGCGCCTGCTTGGAGACGACCGGCGCGGCGGCGCGAACGCCGGGCAGTTGCCCGACCGCGTCGAGAATTCCGGCCAGGCGATCATCCGTCTGCGGGATCTCACCGCCATCGCGCGCCTGAACCTTGACGTGCGGATAGATCTCGATGACCTTGCCGAAAAGTTCCTTCTCTGCGCCGTCCATGACCCCGATGACGATGATCAACGCGGCCACGCCGACCGCGACGCCCGATAGGGCAACAAGCGTGATCGCGCGCACCAGTGCCCGGCGCTCGGCGTTGAACATGTATCGGCTGCTGAGAAATCGTTCGATGTATGGCATGGGCGTCGTTCTATTCTATGACTCGAAATCTGGGCGTTTTCTTCGCGGATGGCCCGCCCTCACTCGTGCGCGAGGGCGCGGACGGGGTCCAAACGCGCGGCCTGCGTCGCGGGGAAAAGTCCCGCTACAAAACTGATCAGAATCGAGGCGCCCGCGATCAATGCCACGGACACTGGTTTGATGACAACGGGAAGCTCCTCGATCATGAGCATCCCGGAGACGAGATTCGATTCCCGGACGAACACGCAGCCCAACAAGCCGATGACAAGCCCGGCCGCCGTGCCGAGCAGGCCGATCGTCAGCCCGGAGTTCATGAACGTCCCGCGAATCATGCGCTCCGACGCGCCCAAAGACTTGAGCACGCCGATCTCGCGCGTCTTCTCGATGACCATCAAAATCAGAGTTCCGATGATATTGAAACTCGCGACGATGACGACGAGCAGAAGGATGACGAACAAGCCGATCTTTTCGAGCTTCAAGGCCTGGAAAAATTCTCCGTTATCTTCGGCCCAGGTCGTGATGCTGTAGCCCGGCCCGAGGGCGGCGGCGAGGCGCTCTTTGATGCGGCCCGGCTCGAAGGGCTCGTCGATTTTGACGTGAACGTAATCGACGCCGCTCGCCATGCCGAAAACCTTGCGCGCGGTATCGGTCGAGACGAACGCGCTGACCTGATCGAACTCAAAGAGGCCGGTCTGATAGACACCGATCACGTTCAGCTTGCGCCGGCGCGGCATGCGGCCGTTCGGCGTGCGGGCCAGGATCCCGGTCGTGACCGTCACCGGCGGTTCATAGCTCCGGCCCGCAGCATCCATATGAATCTCAAGTGGCATAAAAAGCTGCGGGCTCAGCAGAACCTGCTTGGGGCCTAGCCGGATCGTCGTGCCGCCCCGGCCCGGAATATCGTAGAGCTGCCCATGCCCCAATTCATCGACGCCGATCAGGCGCCCCGGCACGCGGCCTCCCGATCGATCGTCCCCGGTGGAGAATAGAACCTGCTTGTTGACGACGCCCTCGGCCAGTGCGACTCCGTCGAATGTATGCAGAGTCTCAAGAACGCCCTCGGGCTCGGCGAGCCCCCGGCCTTCGGAGTCCGTAATCTTGAGATGCGGATAGACTTCGATGATGCGCGAGATGATCTGCCGGTCGATGCCGTCGATAACGCCAGTGACGATAATCAAGGCGGCGACGCCGACCGTCACGCCGAAGATTGAGATGAACGTGATGACCGAGACAAGCGCCTTCTTTTCGAGATTGAAAAGATGGCGACGGCTGATGAATCGCTCGAAATAGCCCATCGGCGATCAGCTCCGGTCGGTCGAACCCTTCGCGGGCCTCATCAGTGGGAATAGAATGACGTCGCGAATCGAAAGGCTGTCGGTCAGGAGCATCACGAACCGGTCGATGCCGATGCCGAGGCCGCTGGCCGGCGGCATGCCGTATTGGAGCGCGGTGACGTAATCGTGATCGACTTCTTTCATCGCTTCGGCGTCACCCCGCTCGCCGCGGCGGACCTGATCCTCGAACCGGGCGAGCTGCTCGTCCGGATCGTTGAGCTCGCTGTATGCGTTGGCCAGCTCGAAGCCGCAGCAGAACAGCTCGAACCTCTCGGCGATGGCCGGGTCGGCTTGCGAAGACTTCGTCAGCGGACAAAGACTCTTGGGATAATCCATGACGAATGTCGGCTGGACGATCCCGGGTTCGGCCAGTTCCTCGAAGAGGTGCATGAGCGCCTCGTCTGCGGAATCGGCGGCTTTAACTGCGTCAGCAAGGCTCTTGGCCTCGGGGCGCTCGGCTTCAATTTTCTCGATCGCAGGGATGCAAAGGTCAATAACAGAGCCGAGCGAATCCAAGCCCCACGCGAGGCCGTGCTCGGCGCCAAGCCCAAGTTCGGCCGCGACGAGATCCAGAATTGGGGCTCGCACGAACGGCTCTGCGAGATCGACTTCGTTGCCCTGATACTTGATCTCGGTCGTCCCGAGGACGTCGAGCGCGGTTTTGCGGAAAAGCTCCTCGACGAGCGTCATCGTATCCGTGTAATCCCAATACGCCGTATAGAGTTCGAGCATCGTGAACTCAGGGTTATGGCGCGTCGAGATGCCCTCGTTGCGAAAATTGCGGTTGATCTCATAGACGCGCTCGAACCCGCCGACGGTCAGGCGCTTCAAGAAAAGCTCCGGGGCGATCCGCAGATAGAGATCGAGGTCCAGCGCGTTGTGATGCGTCTCGAAGGGCCGCGCCGCCGCGCCGCCATAGATGAGCTGCATCATCGGCGTCTCGACTTCCATGTATCCGCGCGCGTCGAGCTGACTGCGCAACGATGAGATGATCGCGCTGCGCTGGCGGAAAGTATCGCGCACCTCGGGATTGGCGATCAGATCGACATAGCGCTGGCGGTAGCGTTGCTCGACGTCTTTGAGCCCATGCCACTTCTCGGGAAGCGGGCGCATGGCCTTGGTCAGAAGTGTGAGCCGATCGGCCTGGATCGTGAGCTCGCCCTTGCGGGTCACAAAGATCGGACCTTCGATGCCGACAATGTCGCCGACATCGAGCATCTTCTTGAACAGCTCGAAGCCGGCGGCGTCCGTCACATCGCGCTTGACGTAGGCCTGGAATCGCCCGCTCTCGTCGATGAACGTCAGGAATCCGGCCTTGCCCATCGGACGACGCAGGATGACGCGCCCGGCCATGCGGACGATTTGGGCCGGTTCGGGGGATTCGCTGGTCTCGGCGGAGTCGGTGTCTTCGGCAGGCTTGACGAGCGAGGCCTCGTTCGCGCGGACCTGGGCTGAGGAGTGCGTCGGGTCGAACCGTTGGGCATAGAGATTGATGCCCGCCTCGCGCATGCGATCGGCCTTCTCTCGTCGATCACGCAGAATGCGGCCTTCATCAACAGGGGCTTCGGCGGGCGCCTCGGCCGGTGCCGCGCCCTTCGTATCGCTCGTTGTGGCACCCGTTTTTTCAGTCGTCGTGTCGCTCATGAATCCGCTCTGTGGGAAAGAAAGTTCTGGGGACCCGCGCGCAAGCTCGGCAAACACCCCGCGCCCCCCTAAACTTCGAGAGCATATCGGGGATGCCGGGGACAGTCACTTGTTTTCAACGAACACGACGATTCCGCCCACGGATCTCAAGAACATCTCCACGAATCACTTCGCTCCCGAGGACGATCTGCGGCTCTCCGAGGCGCGCGAGACCTTGGCGGGGCCGAATCGCGCGTTGAGTTCCTCGTCGCTCACCACAGTTTGATACGAATCGTGGCCCCGCCTCCTGGCATGAACGATGAAGTGAACGGCGTATTCGCCTTGCCCGCCGCCCAGCTCGCCGATCTCGATGCGCCGGGTCGAAACCGACGCGATCGCCACGCCGAGCGAATCGAGCGAGGCCGGCGTCAGTTGGACGGTCACCGAGCCGCGCACGGCGAGGGCGGAGAAATGCTCGGGCAGATCGATCACGCCGCGACCGGCCGAGAGGCGGACGCGACCCCGGTGATAGATCCCGACTTCTGGGCCTTCCAGGCTGGTGTAATTGATGCGAAAACCGGGGCGTGTCGGATGATCGACGATGAACGATTTCACATCGCCGAAGACCTCGCCCTGACCCGCCGCGTTGACGAAGATCCCCGCCCGCGAGACTCCGGTCGAATCGCCGACGACGACCGCGCCGTTGCTCGGACGATTTGCGACGGTCGTCATCAGAATATTGGACGACCCATTGGCGCCGAACAGCTCGAAAAGCCCCGCGCCAACCGAGCCGACGAGCATCTCACCCTGGGGATTGCCCGCCTCATCATAGACTTGCACAAGGCCGCGATCCGGAGACGTCGTAAAGCTGCCGAGCGCGACATTGGGTTGCCCGTTGGGGCCAAAAATCTGTGCCACGCCTGAATCATCGGTATCGACGAACAGATCCACCTGGCGATCGCCCTCGTTGTCGTTCACGCCGAAGGCGCCGAAATCGTTGTCGAGCCCAACGGTCGTCGCCTCAAGGTTGAGATTTCCGTTGGGTCCGCGCAGCACGAGGTCGCCCCAATCCCCCTCCGTGTTGATCGTGACCTTTTCGCCTGCGTCGGGACCGAAGAGGCGCAGGGCTCCGGTGTCGGTCTCCGAATTTAGTGTCGCCTGAATGTTGCCGGTTTCTCCACGCAAGTTGATCTCGCCCCAATCGCCCGCCGTGGTCGCCGTGACGTTGTCTCCGCCCGAGGGGCCGCGCAGGTTGAGCAAACCTCTATTGGATGGCGTGCCGAGCGTGGCTTTGATGCCGCCATTGGCCGATCGCAGGTTGATCTCTCCGCCCGAATCCGGTTGCAGTCCGATGAACGCGCGCCCTCCGCCCAGATCGTCGAAGACCGTGATCTCGCCGAAATTCAGATTGCCCGGGTTCGCCCCGATGCGGGTGTTCACGCCTGCATTCGTGCCGACCGTATCGATCGTCTGGCGGCCGAGCTCGAGGAACTGAGTGCGTGGCGCGCCGCCCAACGCATCGGCGTTGGCCGCAAACGGGGCCGAAGTGATGCGTTGGCGGGGCGAATAAATCTCGTCGGCCTGAATCCCATCGGAAGGCTGATCGAGGTCGACGCCGATCTCCAGCCACAGATCATCGTTGGTCTCGAAGAGCGTGCCGAAGCCCGAAACTTCGACCGAGAAGAAACCCGAAGTCACGGCGACGCTCGGGAAGTTCACGCCAAACTGCGAAACCCCGCCCGCCGGGACGTCAAAGATCTGGACATCGACGAGATAAACGCCATCTGCCAGGGGGCCGCCTCCGGCGTCCAGGACGGACCCGTCGTATGTAAAGATATCCGGGCCGGCGACTGCGGGCCGGGATGATGCGCTCAGCAACGCAACAGCGATAATCATGCAGCTTATGGAGAAAGAAATTCGTCTCACGATTCGATACCTCGATTTTGGGCTCAGATTGATGATGGAAAAAAATCTAGATGGCGCACTCATTCATATTCGCTCCAGGCACGGGCGGCCGAACGGTTGATTCCTCTTGGGACGGATAGTCCGACGAGCGTCGTGCCGTTAGTTGCGGTTGAGGCGCCCGAAGCGCCCGGAGCAATGTGCCCGGCAAGGGTTTCGGCTGCGGTCGATTGCACCGTGCCTCCGGCCGAGGGGAAGCCCGAGTTTACGATCCGGTTGCCGCCGGCGCTGCTAATCCGTGCCCACGCGTCCCCGCCCGAAGCGACCGCCAGGACGACGGCCACCGCAGCGGCAAGCGCCAAAAGCATGCGACGTTTGCCGCGCGCTGCCGAGACGAACTGATATACTAAACCCGGTCTCATAAATCTTTTCACGGCCTCTCCTTAATCACTCCCCGGTCACCGGAATGTCCTGGATCATGGTGCGGGATCAGACCCGCTTGTCATCCGAGCTGCGACAATTCATTTCATAATCTTATATTGCCGTCCGCGCTAAAGCCAAAGATTCGTCCGGCTCTCTCACATCTGACTGACGCCTGCAGAGGGCGGCTTGTTCCATTCCAGGAAATAAACATGGAATTGGCCC
>JAJFLK010000183.1 GCA_021772735.1 Candidatus Sumerlaeota bacterium
GCGCATGAGGCTGATGGCTGTTTTCCAGGCGACCTACGTCGGGGCGCCGATGATCTGGTATGGCGATGAAGTCGGCATGTTCGGCGCGGACGACCCGATGTGTCGCATGCCGATGTGGTGGGATGATCGCGGCCCATTCGAGGACGAGACCTATATCATCGACGAAGATCTGCGCTCGATGTTCCGCGAGCTGTATCGGCTGCGCTCCACGGACGCCGTCTTGCAGACCGGAGATTACCTGACCCTGATGACTTCGGACGATCAGGATTCCCTGGCGTTTTTGCGATATAGTCCGTCGGCGGATCATGCGATTATCGTCGCGCTGAATAACAGCGCCGCCGAGCAGACGATCCAGATCGGCGCGCCGAGCAAAACGGTATTGCCCGCCGGCCTCGATGCCGCTCGTCCGCTTCATGCGCCCCCCGGCGTGAGCTTCAGCGTTGATGAAGAAGGGCTGAGCGTCGTGCTGCCCGCCGTGACCGGCGCCGTGATTCGGGTCGGGGCGGCCGGCGAATAGACACGGCCCAAGCCACGCGCCCGAGGAGCACGAATCGGATGGCCGCAAAAGCGAAGCACAGCGTCGGCCGGATCACGCTTCGCCAGGATCTTGCCGCCGGTCTGTACCTCATTCCGTTTCTCATCGTCTTCATCATTTTTATCGGCTATCCGGTTTTTCACAGCTTCTGGATCAGCCTGCATCGCGTCACGATCTATTCGGATTTCTACGATATTTTCGGTTCGATGGAGATGGTCGGGCTGGATAATTATCGGCGGATCACATCGGACCCGATTTTCTGGTGGTCGGTCGTTCTGACGTTCGCATATGCGTTCATGACGATCGTCGGCGGGATGATCCTGAGCCTCGCCCTCGCGCTCGCCCTGCGCAAAGCCAAACGCGGATTCGGGATCCTGCGAGCCGGATTCTTCCTGCCCAACGTCTTTGATATTTTCGTCGTCGGCGTCATCTGGCTGATGCTTTACAACCCGAACGGCGGCCTCGTTTCGATGATGCTTTCTCTCGGCGGCGCGACCGAAGCGGCGCAGCAGGGCGTGCTGAACAATCCCTGGCTCACGCTTCCCGCGATCGCGTTCGCGATGATCCTGAAGAACGCCGGATTCGGAATGATCCTTTTTCTCGTCAGCCTCGCGAACATCAATGAATCGATCTTCGAGGCCGCGCAGGTCGATGGCGCGAGCCCACGCCAGACTCTGTTTCGCATCACGCTGCCCCAGCTTAGGCCGATCATCATTTTTCTGGCGATCACCGGGACGGTCGGATCGCTGAACGCGTTCGGCGAGATTTTCGCGATGACCGACGCAACGGGCGGAAGCAGCGTTCAAGTCGCGGGTGAGACTCTCCAGAGCGCTCGCATCAGTGCGTTTCATCTCTTCATGCGATTCAACGAGTCGGCTTACGGCGAGGCCGCGGCAATCAGCTTCGTGCTGCTCGGCATCGCGCTGATCATCAGTTGGATCAATTTCAAGATTCTTGGGCAATCGGATTGAGGCAGCACCCGGTGGCGAGCAAGCAAGACAGCACATCGCGAACGGGCCGGCCGCGAATCAGCGCGACCCGAGCGCTCATGTATACCCTGATCGTATTGATTTTCGTTTTCGTGCAGTTGCCGATGCTCTGGATGGTCGTGACAGCGTTTCGAGTCAAGGGCACGGCGTTTCGGCTCGATATGATTCCGAATATAACCGTCCAGACGCCGCCATCCGAATTCGATCCGTTCGCCCTGCCGCGTGTTGGACAAGGTGAACGCGTGTTGCACTTCGAATTTGCCGACGAGCAAGCCTCGAGCGTCGAGGTCCAATGGCGTGCCGGTGCAGCGGACGACCCCACCGAGGCGCAATCGGCCGATTTGAAAAGAGCTCTGGACGGAAACTGGTTCGCCGACGTGGCGGTGGACCCTTCGGTTTTCACGTTCACGGCGACATTCGATTATCGATATTCGATCGATGGCGGCGAGCCGATTCCCGATCCGAGGCGGCCCGAACTGACAACCGCCGAGGGCGATTGGACACGGGTCGTCGTCGAAGGAACGACCTTCGGGCTGGGGGCGGATCGCGGGAGCGATGGGGATCGATTCAAGGTTTACGTCTCCGAAGGCGGCGGCGGGGTTGCTCGGGTCATAGCCGATCCGGGTTTATCGCTTTCGATCCTCCTCGGCGAGGCCCCGCGCATCGACCTGCCCGAAACCTCCGCCGGCGTTTACGAGGCGACGTTTGAGCCCGGCGGCGAAGCGACGTATCGTATCGTTCGGCGGCGCGGCTGGGGCGAAGCCGTCGCCGAGATGTATACGCTCGATAACTTCAAGGCGATCCTCGGGAGCGAGGATTTCAATTTTGGCCGATACTTCATGAACTCGCTCGTCGTCGCGACCTTTGCCGGTCTGCTGACCGTCTTGCTCTGCACGCTCGGCGGATACGCGTTCGCCGTGAAGCAGTTCCATTTCCGCGAGCCAATTTTTCGCATCCTGCTCGCCTCGATGCTGATCCCCGGGATGATCTTCATGGTTCCCCAATTCAGCATCGTTTTGAAGCTGGGTTGGATGAACAGTTATCAGGGGATGATCGTGCCGCATTTGGCCAACGTCTTCGGCCTGTTTCTCATGCGGCAATATATCAGCCAGATCCCGGGCGACCTTTTCAACGCGGCTGAGATCGACGGCGCGAGCGAGCTCCAGTTGTTTCGCAACGTCGTCATTCCGGTCTGCCTGCCGATCATGGCGACGCTGTTTCTCCTCACGTTCGTCTCCCAGTGGAGTAACTTCCTGTGGCAGTTGATCGTGAACACCGGCGACTCGCCGCTGGTGACGCTTCCGGTCGGGTTGCAGCAATTCAAGGGTCAGAACTCGAACGACTGGGAGAAGATCATGGCCGGCGCGTGCTTCTCGATCCTGCCGATCACGGTGCTTTTCGTGACGTTGCAGAAGTATTTTATCCAGGGCCTGACGGCCGGAGCTGTTAAAGAATAAGGAAAAAGTGAGAAGGGAAAAGGTAAAAGGGAAGAGGGAGAGAGTGCCCGTGAAAGGGGCGGGCGGCGATGGCCAAGGCTGAACCCGATATTGTCGGAAGAACCTTTAGATTTGCCGCCGATGTGGTGCGGGCTTGCTCTCAATTGAACAAGGGCAGCGAAGAGGCAAGGATTTTGGCCCGGCAGTTGATTCGATCGGGCACGTCGGTCGGAGCGAACATCGAGGAGGCGCAGGCGGCGCAATCCAAGCGAGACTTCATATCGAAGTATTCAATTGCGCTGTAAGGAAGCGAGAGAGACGCATTACTGGCTTAAACTGTTTATCACCTGCGGTTTCCGCCCGGAGGCAAAGCTGGAGCCGCTGCTGCAAGAGGCCGACGAGATCCGCCGTATTCTTGGAGCAATCGTCAAGAACAGCCGAGGAGCATGAACCCCGCATGAACCGTCTTAACATTCCCCTTCTTCCTTTTTCCTTCTCTTCGAGGAGCATGATCCCCGCATGACCCGTCTATCCTTTTACCTTTCTCCTTTCTCCTTTTTCCTTCTCTTCGCCGTTGCGTGCGATTCGGGCGCGGGCGCGTCATCGACCCGCGAAGAGGGCGCGGCCACACTGGAGATCTGGCAGGGATTCAAGCTCGAAGAAACGGCAGTCTTCCGGCGGATGATGAAAGAATTCGAGCTCGAGTGGGAGGCCGCGAACGGCCGCGACTTGACCGTCACGGTTCACTTCGTGGCCTATGACGATATGTTTCCCAAACTTCGCACGGCATCGCTCGCCGGGCTGACTCCCGATATCGCTTTCGTTGACGCGATCAAGGTCACCGACCTCGCGCTGGGCCAGGCTCTGGTTAAGCTCGACGAACTTGAGAGTTTCAAAAAACGTTATGGTACGCGCGATGAGGCCCGCCGCGAGTTCATCGGCGCGTCGTTCGACGCCGGCGTCGTGAACCGCAAAGGCATCGCAAACCTCTACGGCCTGCCCGTTCAGACCACGACCGTTTCGATGTTTTGGAATCGTGCGATCTTCCGGGCCAAGGCGGGCGCGCTGCGAGCGGCCGGGCTCGATCCAAACCGTCCGCCGCGCGATTGGGATGAGCTGATCGAATATGGACGAGTCCTGACCGACGTCGATAAGGGCGTCTATGGATTCGGCATGCACAGTTCCCTGTGGTTCAATTTCCCGATGTTCAATATGTATGGCGTCGACGTCGTGGCTTATGACGAGGCGGGCCGCGCGCTGCCGGCGCTGGATAATGACAACGGACGGGCCGCGCTGAATCGAATCCGCACCATCGCAGCCAGCGGAGTCGAGGGCGGCGCATGGAAGCGCAGCGCGCTCTTTCCCGAGGCCGGTTTCCTGAATCAGAAATACGCGATGATCAACACGGGGCCCTGGATGGTGGAGAACTTCGCCAACGGCGGCCTGGATTTCGACATCGCCTTGATCCCCGCGCCGCCCCAGGCCGATATCGACGCGCTCGGCCTGCCGCCAAAGGCGCCCGAATGGGTTGAGGAGCTCGGCATTCAAGCGTGGTCCTCAAGCAACGTCGGCGGGCAGACCGGCGTTATCATGCGGACCAGTGCGCAGCCAGACATCGCGTTCGAGGCGCTGGATTACTTCACCAGCGAGGCGCGCCAGCGCGAGTGGGCCAGCGAGCTGGGGCAGATTCCCGTGCGGCTCGCGGCCTGGGAAGACCTCGACACCTCGAAGTACCCTTTCCTTCCGCGTTTCATGCAGCAGTTGCGGTTGAGCCAGCGCATTCCGCAGATCGTGCTTTTCGGCAAACTGGAGCTCGACATCTTCAACCCGGAGATCGATTTGCTTTTGCAGAAGCCCGATTACCCGGTCCAGACCATGCTGGAAAATATGGAGCGCAATCTCGAGGAGCTCATCCTGGGCCGGATCAATGAGAGCCTGCCCGACGCGGGTGGCGGCTCGGCCCCGAAAGGTTAGGCGCTGTTTTTTTTTGAACCCGCGAGGAATCCTCGGGGTGATCGCCTCAAGCCATTATTTATCAGACTTGTGGCAATTCGAGCCGGTTGGATTTCGTAATAAAAAAGGCCAATATCGTAATTGGTGATCCGGCGATTCGGGTCTATAGTGTCCTCTGATGTGTTACTAGGCCAGAGTTTGACAGCCGAGTGACGGACGTATAGCTGTCCGGTAGGACGTGCAGACTTGTGAGTTGAATGCCCCGCGCAAAGCGGAGTCCGGAAGCTGCGGCGAGTCGGATTGACGAGCTTGGCGAAGATGATTTCGAATCAGGTCGAATGGGGAAAGGAGGGCCAGACGAGAACTGATTGATGCCGGGCGAGTCTCTAGATGAGCGTGCCTGGCGAGACAAATTTTTAATCTCAGCCCCCACGGGTCTGAGAAAACGCATTGTATTGACTGAATTGAAAAGGAGAAGAAGAACGATGTTGAAAAAGCTTTTTACGATCGCCGCAGTGAGCGGCATCGCGATTTCGGCACAGGCTCTGACGCCGACCTTGGATGGAACGATTGGTGGGGCTGAATACGACAGCTTTCAGGCTGCGGTCCAGACAACCCAGACGGGCTTCGGCGACAACGTCGACGCGGATCTGGACTCCGCCGGGGGTGGTGAGCTGGATTCGCTCAGCGTCGCTGACGATGCCAATTTTCTGTACCTCGGAGTTGCGGGCGCCATGCAGAACAACGGGAATATGGTCGTCATCTTCCTGGATCTGGACAATAACGCAGGCACCGGCGTAACGACGATCCCTGCGAACCCCTTCAGCTTCATTGTGGGAACGCAGATCCCGATCGGCGCGGAACTCGTAATTACCCCGAATCCCGGCAATGATGTGGAGATCTTTTGCAACGCCCATACCTTTGGTGGCGCGGCATCCTCGGATTTCCTAGGCACGACAGGTGATACAGGCGGCCCTGCGGCGGCCACGACCGGCAGCATTGCAGCCACTGTGAACGGCTTGGGACCGCACACGTTGAATTTTGCTCTGGACAATTCGAACGTCGCGGGCGTCGGGGCCGGATCGGCTGCAGCGGGTGCAGGCTTGGCGGCCGCAGTCGGAACCGGCCTCGAAATCGCTATCCCGAAGAGCCTTCTGGACCAGGCGACGACGGGCAGTGTGGGGCCCAATATTGGAATCTACGTCGGCTATTCCAGCGGTGGTGGGTTTTTCTCCAACCAGTTTCTTCCGGGTTTGGCAACTCCCGCAGGCAATGTCGGCAACGCGCCGAACCTTTCGGCTGAAGCATCGGTGACCTACGCGGTCGGTG
>JAJFLK010000184.1 GCA_021772735.1 Candidatus Sumerlaeota bacterium
GAGTCCCAACCTCTGTATGGCCGGCGGCGTCGCTCTGAATTGCGTCGGCAATGGCCGGATCGTGCGCGAGAAAATCTTCGATAATATTTGGATCCAACCCGCAGCGGGCGATGCCGGCGGGGCGCTCGGCGCGGCGCTTGAGATCTGGCATCGGTTCTATAAAGGCCCACGGGCCGACCCCAAAGGGCGCGACGCCATGCGCGGCTCGCTGCTGGGCCCGTGTTTCAGCGATGACGAAATTTCCGAGGCGGTCGGTCCGATGGGCGCGGTCTACAAAACGTACGAGGATGATGCCCTGCCCGGCGCGGTCGCCGATCTTCTGGCTTCCGAACACATCGTAGGCTTCTTCTGGGGTCGGATGGAGTTCGGGCCGCGTGCCTTGGGCGCGCGTTCGATCATCGCCGATCCGCGTTCGGAATCCATGCAGCGCCAACTGAACCTGAAGATCAAGTTTCGCGAAGGCTTCCGGCCGTTCGCTCCGGTCGTGCTGGCCGAGAAATGCTCCGAAGTCTTCGACCTCGATATCGAGTCCCCATACATGCTGCTCGTCGCGCCGGTGCGCGAGGAGCTGCGCCGTAACGTGGATAGCAACGGCACAGGCGGCGGCACGGGTCTGGATCGCGTTAACGAAATCCGCTCGATCTATCCCTCCATCACGCATGTGGATTATTCGGCCCGAGTCCAGACAGCCGACCCCGACCGCAACGAGATGTATTACCGCATCATCAAGGCGTTCGAGGATCGGACTGGCAGCCCGGTCGTTGTCAACACGTCGTTCAACATCCGGGGCGAGCCGATCGTCTGCCGCCCCGAGGAAGCCTACCGCTGTTTCATGTATACGAACATGGACGTGCTGGTGCTCGGCCACCACGTCCTGCTCAAGTCCGAGCAACCCGCGCTGGCCGGTGCCGAGGAATACAAGGCTCAGTTCAAGCTCGACTAGCTCGCCACGCACGCGCCCGGCTACGAATCTAAATCTTCGTCCGCATCATCATCGTGCCACGGGTCCACCTCGGCCCACTCGCGGACTTTCGCGTCTGCCAGACGTTTCTTACGCCAATAAGCCAGAAGGAAGAGGCCGGTCGCGGCGATCCAGAAAACGGTGCTGCCGGTCATCGCGGCGATCCAGGTCCACAGCGTCTGGATCGAGCTGCGCCACTCGCGATCGAGCCGCCGGATAAAATTCGGATCGGCCAGCAGGCGGCGAAGCGCCCGGCCCGATTCGCCCGGAGAAGCCAGACGTTCGACGAGCAGCGCGGGATCTTCGAGCCCGGGCCGGGTCCCGGCGACGCCCGAACGCAAGACGAACCGCGTGGCCGAAAGACTCTCCGCATAGGCCAATTCCTGATCGCGCACGCCGAACGAAGCGCCGCCGAGCTCTTCGAGCGAAATCAGATGGCCGAACGTCGCGGCCGTTGCGACCCGTGTGTGATACCGGAAAGAGGTCTCCCCGGCAGCGATCATTGCAAGGCCTTCATCAAGCCAGCGAGGCAGGGAAGTCGGCAGCCGCCGGCCGAGCAGCAAGTGCGCGAATTCGTGGACGAGCACCTGACGCCGCGCGTGCCGGCTCATCGCGATCCACGCTGCGCGATTGATGACGACGCGATTCTCGTGCGCAATCGCCACGGCGGCGAGATTGTGCGGCCTCCGGCCGAGCGAATCGTAGAACGCCGGCTCCGGAGCGATGGATTCCACCAGCGGCGGCTTATCGAATTTAAGCCCGAGCGCGGCCTCGGCTTCGAGCAACGCCTCCTCCGAAGCAGCCTGAAGCGCGTTTGCCCAGTTGCCTTGGACATCGGTTTGGGAGAGTTGGACTCGGGCTGGGTCGTTGGGCATGCAATTCCACTATCAAGATCGGGGAGTCTAAGGTGGATTGAGGCGCTGCGGCGCGCCGATCATCATCAGGAAATAGAGCGAGTTAAGGGAGAAGAAACCACAGATTTCACCGATTTACGCAGATTTGGAATAGCGGAAATCGCCTGCGCGCATGGATCGTGCCCCTCTTATCTTCTGCCCATTGAACCCCTTGATCCCCGTGGTTCTCACCTCTTCAAATCTGTGTAAATCGGTAAAATCTGTGGTTTCTCTTCTTCGATCGGGCGCGCGCAGCCTTTTTCTCTTCCCATGCCGGACGCGCCGTCGCATCATACTGGGCTGTCCGGGCGTGACGCGACCGCGTCCCGCCCTGCGGCAATTCAAAAGGCACCTGCATACCCGAGGCATTTCGTGACGGTCGTTCTATTTCTTTCTCTCATTCAACTGGCCTTCGGCATGGGGCTGATCCAGTGCTTCCTGCCGCGTGCCGTGATGGGCGCCGGATTCGGACGGACTACCGCGATATGCGTTTTTCTTGCCTTGCTCGTGCCGACTTTCTTCGCCGCGCGGCTGCTGCCGGATAATGGATATTCGGCCGACATCATGACGGTCCAGGCCTTCGGCGTTCTCGCGTTGCTGTTCTGGTTCGCATATTTCATCAGCATGAACAACGAATCCGACAACGTGCAGTTCTGGCTCGTCGTCTCGGCCGCGAGCCTCCAATTGATCCAGCTTCTGTTCATATCGGATTTGCTGGCCACGGTCTTCCTCGTCAATCATCCCGAGATGGCGCGAGGCTCGCTGCGGCTTTCGATTTTCGTCGGCTCGCTGACTTCGGCCTTCATGCTCGGCTCGGTTACGATGGCCATGCTGATCGGTCATTCGTATTTGACGAACCCGGGCCTGGCGATGAGCTGGCTCAAGAACGCATGCCTGGCCTTCGGCGCGTCGATCTTGTTTAAATGCATTACGATCACATACTCCTTCGCCCTCGGCGCGATGACGAGCCCGTTCGGCGCCGCGGAATTCTGGGATAACTTCGCCGTCGTTTCGGGGTTCGAGCTATTCGCCGTTCGCGCGCTCGTCGGCATCATCGTGCCGATGGGATTCTGTATCATGGCATACCGCGCCGCAGCGATCCGCTCGACTCAATCCTCGACCGGCATCCTCTTCCCCGCGATGGTTGTTGTGTTCCTGGGCGAAATGCTCGGCGCGTTCTTGAGCGTCGCTGCTCTTTCGGGTCTCTACGTCTGATTCAAAGCTTGTTCCTCTCGACGCTACGGCGCAGGTTCCGTTTGCGGCGAGGTCTGGTGCGTATCGCTTCGCAATGATTCGCGCAAGAGATTGACCTTCTCGCGCGCGGCATCGAGCCCTTCATCGCCGACCTCAAGGTACTTCTCCAAATAGCGGAGCGCCTCGGCCTGGCGACCCTGCATCATCATCAGATATCCGAGGTGCTGATACGCCAGGACGAGCTCCGGATCCAGTTCAAGCGCTCGCTTGAAAGCCGCCTCGGCTTCGGCCGTATGATCTCCTTGTCCGTTGTATCCCCTCGCGTACGTGGCGTTCAGGCCCAGGTGATCCCAGCTTTCGGCCCAATTGGGCCGCAGCGCAACGGCCTTTCGCCCGAGAGCCAGGCCTGAATCAAATTCGAGCTCGATGTAGAATTCCCGCGCCGCGTTGTGGTTGCCGCGCCATGAGTCGCCGAAGCGCTCGACGGTCCAAAGCGCATGGCCGAGTTGATTCTTCCATGCGGGTGCGTAGTGCCACGTCCTCAAAATCAGAAAAACGACAACGGCTCCCAGCGCGACGTTGGGGATGAGGCCGGGACGGACCGCGCCTGACGCCGAACTGGCGGATCGATTTGAGAACAACGGACCCGCGACGGCCCCCATACCCAGCGCCAACGCGATCGAAGGGATATACCAAAGCCGCTCGGCCAGAGAGACTCCGATCGTCAGAATCGCGTTCGACGTGATGCCGTATGTCAC
>JAJFLK010000185.1 GCA_021772735.1 Candidatus Sumerlaeota bacterium
CGCAAGAACGACAACGCTCATGTGGAGCAGAAACAATGGACCCACGTTCGCCAACTGCTCGGCTACGATCGGCTGGCCGATCCGGGTCGCCCATGAGTCAGCCCTCTCCCGATCGCACACCGGGGAGACGACCGCCTTCGGTGTCTTTTTCTAATGGGTCAACGCGGCGGCCCGATGCGAGTGGGCGGGGGACTCGACCGGGACGCAAACGCCTTGTCACCGCGCCACGATTTGATAAAGATAGACCTCGGCCTCGGCGTCGGCGTCGGCATTCGCGGGCGTGCGCACATGCGCCCCGGCATGACCCCACATGCGCCCGAGTCGCGCCTGCATCGCGCCACGCCGCCAACGCCCATCCGCCGCCCCGAGGTTCCCAGTTCCCATGATGTCCCGTTCCCGTTGGTCCTTGTCTCTGTTACGCACAGCCGCCGGCCTCGTGCTTTGCGCATCGCTCGCGCTCGCGGCGTGCGGCGGACCCAGGCAATTGCGCCTGGCCGAAGATAAATTTCCGCGCAGGCCGAGAATTTTTCCGATCGAGATATTTGTCGGCGAGGTCGCCGTGCCCTACCGCGAGGTCGCCGTGATCGAATCCACCGCGTTCCCTTACGACGACGACGAGACGCGGCTCAAGCAGATCGAGGAGCTCAAGCGCAAGGCGCGGCGGCTCGGCGCGGATGCCGTGCAGGAGATGCGCATCCTGACCAAAGACATCAAGGGCTTTACAGTCGACGAACGCACGCCGTTCCCCTCGTGGCGCCAGGGCGATTACGAACTGTTTTTCATGCGCGGCAAGGCCATCGTCTATGAATCGAGCATGCCCGGCTCGGTCGCAAGGCGCCGGGGGTTCAGAGGAGCGGATGAAGATGAACGCGCGCCGCTGCTCCCGCCCGTGCCCGACGATGACACCGCTGACGATGACACCGAAGAGAGCAAATAAATTTCATCCGCCACGGATCTGCCAAACTTATTCCTGCCGAACCTGATTCGCCAAATCGCTCAGGCCTCAAAGCAGATCCGCCAGAGCCTGTGCTGTTGTCACCGGTTGCCTGCACGAGTAATTCCGGCAGACGTAAGCCGTCGGCTTGTCGTCCTGCGCGGTTTTATCACGCAGCAGTGCGATCTTTTCCCCCGCGTGGATTGCCGCATCTTCGCTCGCGCACGCCAGGACCCGCGCCGGGAGATAATTGCTCCAAACCGTCCGCAACAGTTCGCGCGTCGCGGGCTCGGCCGCGTCGCCGATGATCGCGATCTGCCTGGCCGAGCTGATATCGAACGAAAGCCCGCAGAGCAGATGATGGACCGCGCCGCTTTGGCGCTCGATCCAGGGGCGCATCGCGGCGAACGTCCGCGCCGCCATCTGCTTGAACTCGGGCCGATCCAGCAACGCGTCCAGGCGCAGCAGCGCGAAGACCGCGGCCGAATTGCCCGATGGCGTCGCGCCGTCGTAGACCTCTTTTCGGCGGACGATGACGCTGGCGTCGCGACCGTCCGTCGTGAAAAACGCGCCCTGCTCGGCGTCGAAGAATTTCTCCGTCATGGCCTCGGCCAGTTCGCGCGCGGCCGCGAGCCAGGTCGGGTCGAAAGACGTTTCGTATAAATCGATCAGGCCGTTGATCAGATGCGCGTGGTCTTCGCAGAAGGCGCGAATGTGCGCGCGGCCCGCGCGCCAGGTGCGCAGGAGTGTGCCGTCGGCCTCGCGCAAATTCTCAAGGATGAACCCGGCCGCGCCCTCGGCCGATTGCAAATAACGAACGTCGCCGGTCACCTGCGCGCCGCGTGCCATCGCCGAGATCATCATGCCGTTCCAGGCCGTGATGACCTTATCATCGCGCCCGGGGCGGACCCGCGAGGCGCGGATGTCAAAGAGCCTGACTCGCGCGGCTTCGAGGCGCGCCGCGATCGACGCCGGGTCTGCATCACGCGCTTGCGCAAACGCCTCAAGCGACCTCGTGACGTTCAGAATATTCTGACCTTCGAAATTCCCGGCTTCGGTCACGTCGAAAAAATCACAGAACAATTCTGCTTCGTTCGGGCCGAGCCCTTTGAGAATCTCGACGACCTCGTCCTTGTCCCACACGTAGAACTTGCCCTCGACGCCTTCGCTGTCTGCATCTTCGGCCGAGGCATAGCCGCCGTCGCCGAGCGTCATTTCGCGGATGATGTAATCCAGGACCCCGCACGCGGTCCGCTCGTAAAGCTCGTTGCCGGTGATCAAGTACGCGTCGAGATAGACCGGCACGAGCAGCGCGTTGTCATATAGCATTTTCTCGAAATGCGGCACGAGCCATCGGTCGTCGGTCGAATAGCGCGCGAATCCCCCGCCCAGGTGATCGTAGATTCCGCCCCTGGCCATCTTGTCCAGCGTGGTCGTGACCATCTCGATCAGTTGCGTCTCCCCGCTGCGGTCGAATTCGCGCATCAGCAGATTCAATGCCATCGATGGCGGGAATTTGGGCGCGGACCCAAAGCCGCCCTCTGCGGCGTCGAATCGGCCGGCGAGGGCGCGGGTCGCCCGGGTGAGGTGCGTGTCGTTGAACTGCGGTTCCGCCTCGCCTCCGACGCCAACGCCGGTGTCGGGCAGCTCCGAGCTCTGGCGAATGGCCTGGGAGATCTGCGCGGCGCTCTCGCGAATCTTGGCCCGATCGTTCTGCCACGCATGAGCCAGGCTCGCGACCAGCCTGCCAAAGCCCGGCATGCGCCCGCGATCCTCAGGCGGGAAATACGTCCCGCCAAAGAAAGGCTCCAGCTCCGGCGTCAGGAAAACGCTCATCGGCCAGCCGCCCTGGCCGGTCAACATCTGCACGGCGTTCATATAAAGATCATCGAGATCGGGCCGCTCTTCGCGGTCGACCTTGATCGCGATGAAGTGCTCGTTGATCGCCTCGGCAATCGCCTCGTTCTCGAAGCTTTCGCGTTCCATGACGTGGCACCAGTGGCACGCCGAATATCCGATGGAGAGAAAAATGGGCTTGGATTCGGCGCGCGCCTTTTCGATCGCCTCGGCGCCCCAGCCGAACCAATCAACGGGATTGTGCGCGTGCTGGAGAAGGTAGGGGCTCGTCTCGTCGGCAAGGCGATTGGTGTGTGTGGGCTGCGTGGGTGAAGTCAATTCGTTGTCCAGTAGATCGGGAGATTGATGTCGTGCGCGCCGTTCGATGGCTGCCATTCGTTGTCTGCATCTCGCAGCCTTCGGCGGCCGTCAGTTTATCTGTTCGGGACGACGACTGCGAACATATTTGGACGGGCAAAGACCGGCGATTTGACTTCGCCGTGTCTCGGACCTAATATGACGGACCGGTTCGCCCAGTCATACGCGGGGGGCGGGGTGAGGGTGAAATTCCAAATCATAGGTATCCGATGGGGGATGTTATTATGGCTTTCTCACACTTTTTCGATTCTTCAGTGGCGTCAATGCTTTCGATGTTGTCGGCAGCGGTGATGTTTTGTTGCATGGGTATGGCGCAGTCGGCATCGGCGCAAGAGGATGATGCTCCCGAAACGCAATCCCGCAGACTGGGGGTGTTGATCTTCCCGGGGTTCGAGCTGCTTGATGCGTATGGCCCGCTGGAAATGTGGGGCAATTTGAAGGGCAAGATCGAAATCGTGACGGTCGCGGCCGAAGCCGGGCCGGTGGCGTCCGCGCAGGGGCCGAAGACGGTAGCCGACTTCTCCCTGGCCGATTCCCCCAAGCTGGACCTGATTCTGGTTCCCGGCGGATTCGGCGCGATCCAGATGTCGGGCAATGCCGAGGCTCTTGATTGGCTTCGTAAGCACTCCGCGGATGCAGAGATCACCATGTCGGTTTGCAACGGGGCCTCGATCCTGGCGGCCGCCGGGCTGCTTGATGGGCGGCGTGCAACGACAAACAAGGCTTTCTGGGGCATGGCGACGGCGCCCGGACCCAATGTCGATTGGGTCAAGCAGGCGCGTTGGGTTGACTCTGGAGACGTCGTGACCTCCTCGGGCGTTTCGGCGGGGATCGATATGAGCCTGCACGTCATCAAGCGCCTGTTCGGAGAAGAGACGGCCACCCGGCTTGCCAACATGACTGAATACGAGTGGCACCGCGATCCGGATTGGGATCCATTCGCCAAGATGCACGGGCTGGTCGAAACCGAATAAGCCCGCGCCTCCCCATGCCTGAATAGACCGCCGGCCGGCGTAAACGAGAGACAACATTTCAAAGAACGTCGAGACCCCGAATTTGCGGATCCTGCTCGTCCGCCTCAGTGCGCTCGGCGATATCCTGCATGCTCTGCCCGCCCTGGCGGCGATTCGCGAGGCTCTGCCCGGCGCATGCATCGGTTGGCTTGTCGAAGACCGTGGCGCCGAAATCATTCAGGATCATCCGCAGCTCGACCGGGTTCACGTCGTGCCGCGTCGCGCGATAAAAGCTGGCCTGATCGGCGCGCTTCGCGGTCCGGTCCGCGAGCTGGCGCGCGAGCTGCGCGGCGAGCAATACGACGTCGCGATCGACTTCCAGGGGCTGACCAAGAGTGCTGTTTGGACCCGCCTGTGCGGAGCCCCGCGCAGAATCGGTTTCCGAGGCCAGAATGCCCAGGAGATCAGCTCGTGTTTCTATAACGAATCCGTGCCGCCCAAGGCGGGCGAAGAGCACGTCATTCGGATGAATCTTGCTCTGTTGCGTCCGCTTGGCATCGAGGACCCGCCCGTTCGATTTCCGGCCCACTTCAGCGAAGAAGTAAAAGCCAGGGGCGAAGCGATCTGGGGATCGGGCGCCGAGGGGCATCCCAAAATCATCATCAACCCCGGGGCCGGGTGGGAGACCAAGCGGTGGCCCGCGGTGAACTTCGGCCGCGTGGCGCAGATTCTGGTCGAACAGACCGGCGCGCGAGTCGCCCTGGCGTGGGGTCCGGGCGAGGAACCGCTCATTGCCGAGGCCTTCGCCGCCGCAGGCATGTCCGAACCCGAATTCGGCGGGCCCAAATCGGAATCGATCGGCACGGAGCCGGGGCTCTACGTTCTCCCGCCGACGAGTTTCGCCGAATTGGGCTCGGTGATCGCGCACGCGGATCTGTTCATCGGGGGAGACACCGGACCGACTCATTACGCCGCCGCTCTCGATGTGCCGACCATCGCGCTCTATGGCGCCTCGGATTCGCGCCGCAACGGCCCCTGGGGCGAGGTCCACGAAATCATCCAGCTCCAGATGCCGCCCTGCATTCCATGTTGGAAGACTCGATGCAATTGGAACGAACCGCTCGCGTGCCTCACGCAGATCGGGGTCGAACGCGTGGCGCAGGCGTGCCGCCGATTGATCGAGGCCAATGCCGGGACGTGATTCGCAGGCGCGTTCTTGCAGCGCGAGAACGAAAATTCTCAGTCCGCCGTCAGAAATTCCACGACGCGATCTGCCGTCAGATCGCCGTCATAATCCCAAAGAAGATGATGATTGTTGTGCTCGGGAAGCCAGAATACTTCTTTTTCGGCCGAGCCGATCCGGGCGAATGCGAGGCGCGCCGCCGCAGGCGAGGCTGCCTCGTCGCCTTTGGAGTGGAGCATCAGCACAGGTCTCGTCACGCGCGCGAGAACATCCTCTCCAAGCGCACGGCGCCCCAGTTCGCCCAGAACCCTTGCGCCGTGCAGGGGGACATATTTGTATGAATACATCGACTCGACGGACTCACGTTTGTTGACCCGCACATATCGATCACCTTTGCGGACATACCGGATGAAAGGCGACGCGGCGGCGGTCCAGATGCGAGGCGGCAGCACGTAAAACCAGCGGTATGTGATTCCGTAATACGGCGCGATCAAAACAAGGCGGCCCGTCTTGTCAGCTTCAGGCGCGCCCGATTCGGGTTCGGAGGCCAGCAGCGTCGCCAGTGATCCGCCCATGGAAAAGCCGATGAGATGGACACGGTCGAAACGCTCGGTCAGTTCATCGTACTCTGCGCGCGCGCCGGCCAGCATTTCGTCGGCAGATTTCGTGGCGAAGTCTTGGGGCGATGTTCCATGACCGGGCGCCAGCGCCATCCGAACGAAGAAGCCCTGGGCCGCGAGCCTCTCGCCAAGGCCGGCGAAATCAACACGCGAGCCCACAAAGCCGTGAAGCAGAAGACAGGCCTCGCCTGCGGCGGGATCGCCCAGGCTGATGGGCTCCGCTCCGAGCACGATGCCGGTCTGCGGATCGCGAGGCGCCTGCGCGGCATAACTCTCCACCGCTCTCGATGTCGCGCACGCGTAGCACGACGTGATGGCGGCAAGTCCGCCGAACAGAGCGACAATCGCAAGAATCGATCTTTGGAGTCGAGGTGGTTGCATGCGAGATGGCGCCGAGGCGGACGAACCTCGGCCGCCGGCGGGAGAAGCTCAGCCTTTGCGATCGGTCTTGCGGCGGCCGAATCGCTGTTTGCGGCGGTCTCCACCATAACGCTGATTCTTGCGCACCGCCATCAGATCGCTTCGGCGATCCTGGTTGACTCGCCGGTCGCTTAGCTCGCGGCGGCACGGACCCCGGTATAGCGGAGTCACAATGGCAGGCGCCTCCTCGGCCTCGGCCGGCAAGGCCACGGAGTTCTCGGCGTCGCGCATCAGCTCGGCAATCTGCTCATCGGAAAGATCCTCGGAGAAATCGTCCAGGTCTGCCGCGTCGACCTGCTTCAATCTTGTCGGCTTGACTCGGCCCATGAACGCGCGGCGTCCGCCGCTGGCGAGGAAGCGGTAAATTTCGTCAAGCTGGGCGGTGAGCTCACCAGGCCGGTTCCTGATGTTGAGCGCCCTAAGCAGCATCGGCATCCGGCGCGGCTGAAGGGCGTAACCCAGCACGATAGAGAGCACTTCATCACCGAAACGGGCAAACCGTGCACGGACCATGTCCGTAACTTTGCGCTTCTGCTGAAACTGAGCCGCGTTGATCGCGGCCCGCGCGCTGCTGCCACCTCTTCCCATGGGTCAACACTCTTTCCGGCCGGTCAATGCGATGCGGGCTCCGGCGCCCGGCATCGCGATCGGCCCGTTTCCCCGGCAGGCCCTGGCGCACCAAAGCGCATTTCCCGCCGGGAATGCTATGGGTAATCTTATCGACCAGGCGGACCGAATTATTTAGCGTCGCCGGGGGGCAGAACATGAATTTTCGAGTATTTCTCTTCGATTGAGCTCTGCGACGCCCCCGCTCGGACCGAGTTTCGGATGGGCCGCTGAGCGTCAATCCGTGAGCGAGGCTTCGATCCGAGCGATGCGCATGCCGTCCACCTCTGTGACGCGCATACGCCAGCCGCCGACGACAACCTCGTCGTCGATACTGCCAATCCGGCCAAGTTCTTTCATGACGAGGCCGCCGATCGTGTTGCATTCGGAGTCGTCCAGGTCGATCTTGAGCACTTCGCTGACGTCTTCGGTATCCACGCGACCGTCGATACGGTAAACGCCCTCGTCCTCCTCGGAGATCATCACGGTCGGCTCATCGAGCTCGTCTTCGAGTTCTCCGACAATCTCTTCGAGGATGTCCTCGCGCGCGATCCACCCGCTGCACCCGCCGTATTCATCGACGACGATCGCCGTCTTGATCCGCTGGGTCAGGAAGTCCTGGAGAAGATCATCGACGCGCTTGGTTTCAGGAACATAAGTCGCATCGCGGACGAACATCTCCAGGCTCTGGCTGCCAGTGGTATCGTTCAAGACATCATAGATCTCGATGAACCCGGTCAGATTGGTGACCCGATCGGGGTAGACCGGAAATCGGGAATGCCCGGAGCGGCGGGCCATCTCGATAAAACTCGCCGGCGTCATCGTGCCCAGGTGGACGGTTTCGAGTTCCGCCAGCGGCTGCATGATTTCGCGCGCGTTGGTTTTCTCCAGGCCGATGATGTTCTGAATAAGACGCCGCTCATCGGGTTCGCGGATGGCTTCGGCAAGATCCCGCAGCGTTTCCGAAGCCACGTTCTCAGGGATGGCCTGGCTTGAGATCCCGGCGTCCGGAAGGTCTTCGCCATCGTCCTCACCGAGCAGGACGATCAGATCGCGGCGCGATATTCCGCGGGCCGCTGCCGGTTCGCCTCCCAGCGGCCTCATAAACATCGCAACGATCGCGTCGAGAATTCGGATCGCCGGTGAGAAAAGCATCATCGCGCCGGACAGGACGATACGCAGATGTCCGATCCAGGCATTGGCTCGAGCGCGGAAGAGCGCCTTGGGCAAGATTTCTGCAAAGACGACGATTATCGGCGTCAGGACAAGAAGGCTGATGAGCTCAACGCGGGTGATGTATCCGAAAGCGGGCCGATGCAAATCCTCCCAGGTGAAGATAAGGAGCATCTTGAATAAAAGAACGGCGAGGACGTTGCCCAGGTTCGTCCCGATCAATACGCAACTGATCAGACGCGGCGCCGAAGCAAGAAAATCCAGCGTCTTGCGCGCATCGGCGTCACCGGATTCGGCCAGATGACGCAACCTAAGCTGATTGGCCGAAATCACGGCGGTCTCCGAACCGGAGAAAAAGAAACTCATCATCAGACTCAGGCCGATCGCCAGCAGGAGCAGAAGCGTCTCGGCCGCGTGGGCGCTTGGGATCATCGTGAGCCGGCCTCCTCTGAAGTGTCGGACTCGGTTCCGGAGCCTACCTGAGCAGCACGAAATATCTCGACGCGTGAGATCCGCCGGCCCGTCATGCGCGTCACCTTCATAACCAATCCGTCATATCTGAGTTCGTCGCCGGTCTTGGGGACGTGGCCAAGCATGTTCATGATAAATCCGCCGACGGTCGTGCCGATATCCTCGGGAAATCGCCCGTCCAGCTCCTCGCCGAGCTCATCCAGATTCATCCGCCCGCGAGCAACCCAGCGGTTCGCGCCGAGCTGCTCCAGGTCCATGGTGACCGCTTCGTGTCGCTCCGAGAGATCGCCAACGATCTCTTCGAGTAGATCCCGTATCGTGACCAAGCCCGCCACGCCGCCATACTCATCGACGAGGACTGCGATATTGACCGAATGTCTCCGGAATCGAGCCAGGAGGTCGAGCAGCTTGATGCGTTCGGGCACACACATGGCCTCACGCATGCTCTCGCGCCAATCACGCTCCGGATTGAGGAGGACTTCCTTCGCCAAAACGAACCCGACCAGGTTATCGAGCGAATCGTGATAGATGAGCACGCGACTGCGGCGCTCGCCCCGCAACGCGGCAAGCATTTCGTCCTGGCGCAGGCTCTGGTCGAACCCCACGACCTCGGGCCGGGGAACCATGATTTCCTCGGCGAAAGTCTGGCTCAGCTCGAAGACGCTGTGGATCATCTCACGCTCGTCCTCCTCAAGGACGGTCGCGGCCTCGCCGGTTTGGATCATGGCCTTGAGTTCATCCTCGGAAAGCCGATCCGTGACGCGGGCCGACCGGATGCCAAACCGAGCGAAAACCCACCGAATGATGGCGTTCATCGGCAACCGCGCGGGCGTAAGAATGGTCGCTGCGGCTGCGGTAGGCAAAGCAACCAGGTGTGCGACGGTGCTGGCGTGGACATGGGCGATGCACTTGGGCACGACCTCGCCAAAGGTGAGCAAAAGCGCGGTCGCGCCAAAAGCCGCGGCGGCGAATCCGGCAACCGTCAGACCGGAGAAAAGCGATTCTGTCAGGGCCCCGGCCGTCAAAGACAGAGCCACGTTGAGTAGATTGTTCAGGACGAGCAACGTCGTCAGCGTGCCGTTGGGATGATCCAGGAGTCCGATCAGCGCGCGGCTTGACGCTGTCGGTTTGCGGCGCGCGCGGACCAGATCGACTTTGTTGAGTGAGAATATCGCGGTCTCGCTGCCCGAGACCGTTCCGGACGCGCAGAGCAGGAAAACGAAAAAGATGACGAGCGGGGCAGGCGCGCGGTCGAATTCGGGAGCGCCGCCGGCACCCTCGGCGGAAGAAACGCTTGAGATCTGGCCCCACAATGGCGAGCTCGCCAGGGCGCCGGTCAGAACCAGCGCAAGGATCAGAAAATACCGTCCAAGCGATGAGCGCAAAATGCGCCAGGCCGAAAGCTCGCGCCCGGAAGATTCTATTTCGGGTTCTGATTCGGGGTCCGACATTGATCCTGCCTTAGTTCGTGAGGGCGCCGCTCATCGCGACACACCTGCGCAGACTCGAACCGGGCTTCAGGACTCTCCTATTGCGAACGGTACAAGCGGGGGCAATCCAGGGCCTTCGGAGATTCGGCGGACACCGCACAACGACGCGTCGCGAGCCGACAGGGACCAGACCCTCGCAGCTGGGAACTCGAGATTGAAGAGATAGTGGGTGGATGCGGCGTGTATCTTCAAGACGTTAGGGCCGAATCTTAAAGCGCATGGCGGCGGGCTGGCAAGAGTTTGTTCGGTGCGCCATGAACTTCCTGTTCTCTTTTGGGCCAAAAGGGAGTAAGTAATTGAAGTGCCCCATCGGCGCGCCGGGCCGCGCGCCGGCTATTAGGCGAACCCCCCTCCGGTCGAATTCCATCTCGGCCCGCCTGTATGTCAAATATCCATCCAACCGCCATAGTCGATTCATCGGCCGAAATCGCCGACGACGTTACGATCGGGCCGTACTGCACCGTCGAAGCCGAAGTCCGCGTCGAGGCCGGGTGCCGGATCGGCGCATACGTCACGCTGGGCGAACGGCTCGTCCTCGGCAGGCGCGTCCAGGTCTTTAATTACGCGTGCCTGGGGACGGCCTCTCAGGATCGCAAGCACCACGGCGAGCGCTCGCACGCCGAGATCGGTGAGGATTCGATCGTTCGCGAATTTGTCACGGTCAACCGCGCGACGCAGGAGGGAGGCGTGACCCAGGTCGGACGGCGCGTGCTCCTGATGGCTTACGCACACGTCGCGCACGAGTGCTCCGTCGGCGACGGCGCGGTTTTGGTCAATGCCGTGACGCTCGGCGGTGAAGTCTCGGTCGGGCCCGGGGCCACGATCAGCGGTCTGGCCTGCGTCCACCAATTCTGCCGCGTCGGCGCGCACGCATTCATCGGAGCAAACAGCAAAGTCACGCTCGACATTCCCCCGTTCATTATCGCCGATGGACATCCGGCCCGACCTTACGGGCCCAACGTCGTGGGGCTGCGCCGCGAGGGATTCACCGCCCCTGAAATCCGCGAGATTCACCGCATCTACCGGGCGCTGTTCGATCGCGGCTCGAAGTTCCGGAACAATTTGGATACCGTCCTCGCGCAGTTCGACCAGAGCAAGTTCGCCGAAGCGATTGTCCAGTTCTGCCGCTCCTCGCGCAGAGGCATCGCCAGGCCAAGACCGCGTCCGGCGCTGAACGAGGGCGGTTCAGAATCGCGCGAAGAGATTGAATCCCAGGCCCTTTGGGTCTGACGCCGCACCCTTTTCGCCCGATTTCGGCGATCTTCGTGCTTCAAATCAGTTCTACCTTGTTCCCCGGCAATGCAGGTCCAACCCGTGCGCCGCCGAGGCTCCCGCCAAGGCGCACCATCCGGCCGACGGTTCTCTTCTGTGGATACTTTGTGGATAAGCCGGGCAGGCCCGCTGTTCATCGGGGTTTGAGGCCGGTCCAGCGATAAATCAGCGCGCTTTTCGGGCCCATCAACCGCAGTTCCCAATCCGGCCCGATGGCTCAACTTGGCCATGCAAGGTGATTTATATCAACATTATATATACCGACCAGGGGTTTCGACCGAAGGTCAACCGCCCCGGGATGAGAAGCGACTCAATCTCTGGCGTGCGTATTGATCGCCAAGCTGTGGATAGATGGGCCGGCCTGTGGACAAACTGTGCATAAATGTCCAGTGGCCATGATCGTCGCGGCCAGCCGGAAATTTTAGTCGGGCAAAGGCGTGTGAGCGGGGCGATCCAACTTGGCGGCGCGCGCTGCGGCGACGTCCTCAAAGACGAAGGGCCAATTGATATAACGGTCCATTGTAGGGTCGATCATACGAGCGGATACGGGGACGGGTCGCCGGGCCGAGGCGGCGGGCGGCGAAGAGGGAGCGGCCGCCGACTCTACGGATCCAGCGCCGGCTGAGCCTGCTGCTGCCGCCGGAGATTCCTCAGACTCCGCCGATTCCGCATTCCCGCGATCGGGCACGGAATCCAGAATGTCATCCAAGGATAGCTCGCCGTTCGCGGGTGCTTCGGCTGGCGGCCCGGCTGAGGAGGCGGGCGATGAGGCCTGCGCCTGCTTGGCGCCCTTCTTGGAAGCCGGCGATGGCTTCGCCCTGTGATTCTCAAAATCTTCTTCCCAGCTCGTGAACGTCGATTTTAGCCGCGCGATGACTTCCTTGGAATCCGGCTGGAGCTGCAACGCCCTGAACCAGGCGTTCTTCGCGTCGCTCCGGCGCCGCAGCTTGAGGTAACAATCGCCCATGCCGACCAAGTGCCGCGGCAGCGACCAGCCGTTCCGATCGATCTCCTCGTAAATGTCGAGTGCCTCAAGAAAATCCTGCCGCTGACGACAGATCTTGAGCTCGGCTTCGAGGTCTTTGAGGGGTTCAGCCATACGAGTTGAATTTTCTTACACGCCGCGGGGGCGGCATGCAAGTCGGTTCTCGGCGGATCAGGTGCCTAGTGCTTTGACCGGCTGATTATTTGGGGTTGTCGCACCGCCACACCCGGAGGGATTCTTGAATTTCTCAACCGGCGAGGGCGCCGGTTCCACACGTGACAAGCGTTCCACACGTGACAAGCGTCCCATCCGGAAAGTGTGGGACCGGCTCCCTCGCCGGTCATGACTTCTCGTCACTTCCCATCGGTCAATCTACTAGGACACAACTCCGAATTCGGTTAACAATCGAACAGCCCCGAGCGTTGGCGTTGTGCGGTCGGCCAGGACGTCCGCCTCGACCGATTCCACGATCTCGCGGACCGATGGGTTTTCGCGCAGCGTTGCGGCGAGCCGCTCGTCCACCATGGACCACATCCAATCGAGCAACTGACGGCTGCGGCGCGTCGCGGCTTCGCCCGATTCGGTCATCAGCCCCCGGTGCCGGCCGACCTCATCCCAGACGGCTTCGAGCCCGATCTCGTGCAGCGCGCTGCACGTCAGCACCGGCGGACTCCAGTTCGGGCTTGGCGGGCGCATGAAATGCAGGGCGTGCGCGAAATCGGCCTGCGCCTGCGTCGCGCGATCGACGTTATCGCCGTCGGCCTTATTGATGACCAGCATATCGGCCATCTCCAGAACGCCGCGCTTGATGCCTTGCAGCTCATCGCCCGCGCCGGCCAGCATCAGGACGAGAAAGAAATCGACCATCTCCACAACGGTCGTCTCGGATTGGCCGACGCCGACGGTCTCGACAAGGATGACATCGAACCCGGCGGCCTCGCAGATGAACATCGTCTCGCGGGTCTTGCGGCCCACGCCGCCCAGAGTTCCGCTGCTCGGCGAAGGCCGGATGAACGCGGCGGGATTATTGGCCAGCGCGTTCATGCGCGTCTTATCGCCCAAGATCGAACCGCCCGAACGCTTCGAGGTCGGATCGACCGCCAGCACGGCGACTCGGTGGCCCTGCTCGGTAAGCTTCATTCCGACCGCTTCGATGAACGTGGACTTGCCGACGCCCGGCACGCCGGTGATGCCGACGCGATGGGCTCGGCCGGTCTCGGGCATGAGCGCGAGAAGCAACTCCTGCGCGAGCTTCTGATGCTCGGCCCGGTTCGATTCGACCAACGTGATCGCACGACCCAACACGGCCCGGTCGCCCGCGCGAATGCCATCAATGAACTGGGGAATGGAAAGCTTCATGCCGAAAGACTCGTGCCACAGGTGGCGGTGGGAGATGGCGCGCGCGCGTCCTGAATACCCGCGTGCCGAGTGATCGCGCCTCCACACCTGCCGATCATAGAGAATATAGGGAACGGATCGAGTTATAAAGCCGTGAGATGCTCGCGGAACCCATATCTTGCTTTCGGGCTTGAGGACCGCGTCCCGGTGCGGCTCCCGGGGTTCGCGCCCGAATGCCGCGTTGGCCTGTCGCATTTGAGTGCCGCTTTCGGGGAGCGTGTTTGAGTGGCGTTATTGGGTGTCGCTCTTGAAAGCCGATCCTGGAGTTCGAGTTCCCTTGCGAAGAGTTGTCTCTTCAGCGCGTCTTTAGCGCGCGCTTTTTTGCCACCGTCTTCAGGCGGTGGTTGTCTTGCCCACCCTGTTCTTCCAGCGGGCTTTAGCCCGACTTCTCGGGCTGGCTTTAGCCTGGCAAAACAACCAGGAAGAAAGGCTGAAGCCAGGAAGGAGAAGTCACGCTGAAGCGCGCTTCTGAATCTGGAAGCCAACGCCCACCCCCGGCTAAAGCCGGGGGCAAAAAAGCGCCCGCTCAAGCGGGCTTACGGAGAATAAACGCAAAGCTGTCCAGCAGCTGACGGCAATTCGCTTCCCTTTCAATGAGAACCTTCACCAATGCTTCTCCTCCAGATGCTGCCGGTATTCCGCCTCGGTGGCCTCGGCGCTCCCCGCGCTCTTGAGCGAGCCTCTCAGTGTCTTGACCGTCGCGGTCGGCTCGAAATCCGCCGGCGCGGGCAACCGACCCAGCAGCGCAAAGTAATCGGCCACCATCTGAGAGACCGACTTGCCGGTCTTATGGGCGTGCGCCTTTGCCCGCCTGATAAGACGGTCATCGAGCAGCAATGTGAGCATAGTTCGCATGAGAACCGACCTTCAGGACGGATGAACTACAGACGACCTAGTCTCGGGTGTCAAGAATTGCCGCGACATTCTCCGTGCCACTCAAGAAACCTATTGATTTTGCCAACCTTGCGCAGGAGAATGGATCTGAGTTGAGTCTACACAATGCAGGCTGGTCCGAGCGAGCAGAAGCTTGGCGAATCAATAGTGTAATGGACTTGTGCCCCAGGTAAATGGCTTCTGTCATCAAACGACTTCAGGACGACCTTGACGAAAGGGGATATTCTTCTTCCGTACTGAAGGAAATGCACAACGCGAAGATTTGCATCGTCGATGATAAGATCGAGGAATTGCAAAGCTTCGTTGAGGGGCTGAATAATGAAGGCTTTACTAATATTTCGATGGTTTCCAGTGTAGAGTCGATATCTCAGTTGACGGAACCACAATTCGACCTCGTAATTCTTGACCTTGTAGGCGTGGCCCCGCAGCTGTCGAGCGATGACGGCATCGGAATCCTCCAGAATCTGAAGCAGCTCACGCCGACGCTTCCAGTGCTTGTTATTAGCGGAGAGGCATTCACTGCAGATAAAGCAAAAATGGTTGCGGCTGCGGATATGGTGCGGTCAAAGCCTGTGCTGCCAGCTGAGCTCTCGGCTGATGTGCGCGAATTGCTGAAAGTCAGGAAAGATCCATTCTGGCGGGCGCTTACTCTTTTAAGAGAATTGCAAGTGCTCGCGCCGGATGTTACACGCGACCTCGGGGCGATCGATAAGATTAGATTACGATATTATTGCTGGCGGGTAGAAAGGAGCATTTGGCATCGGGATCCTGGGGTGATCGATCATATGTTGCCGATTGTAAAGACGCTCATGAAACTTGGAGCAATTGCCCAACATTTATCATACCTGATAGCCGTCTAGATATTCCGTGATTTCCCTAGCTCAAGTAAAGACACTTCTCGTTGGCTATATGCGATTCGTTGCACCTAGCAATCCTACCGCCATAATGCTAGGGGATGACGAATTACCTCAGTACTCATGCGCACAGTGGGGCGGACCGCCTATATGCAAAGCGGCTAAAAGCTATCCCGTTACGCGCGCCCATTGTTTAAGATTTTACCGTGAAATGCCCATTGGTTCAGGAACTGCTGTCTGCCCTTTCGGCATGCAGTTAGACTTTCAGTGTTCCGATAAGGCGCAGCGAGTCGTCCGCTCATTAGTCCAGATCAAGCCAAAGCCTGAAGAGGCCCGCGAGAAAGTGGATTCATCTCTCGGGAGAAAGCCGAAGAAGGACATCCGAAAGTCTTTCGAAGAGACATGCGCTAAATCATTCGGCCAATTGACCGAAACCGATGCCTGCCATATAGATTCGTTTCTTGAGACAATTCTAGCGGGGCGTGTAGCCGCATCCATTCGCACTCTTTCCCATAGTCTGTTGACGCCTGTTCAAGGGGCGCTAAGCGACGCAACTCGAATTAGGGACGGAGAGCCTGACGCGATCAATCGCCTTGAGAATAACGTTTACGAGATAAGTCGATTGGCCAAGAGAATCCAACTGCTTCTAAACGAGTCTATTCCACCTACTCGCCAAAACGTAAGGCGGGTGGTTGTCCATGATACAGTCAATGGCATAATAGGACGGTTAACATCCTTGGCAGAAAAGAGACGCGTCAAGATTCGGCAAAACTACAACAGCGATAATGTTATTCATGCTGTTCCCGATCAATTTGAGATGGCACTTTCATGCGTATTGGAGAACGCCGTTAAATACTCATTTTCCGGAGTGTCCGGGGCAATGAGAGAGGT
>JAJFLK010000186.1 GCA_021772735.1 Candidatus Sumerlaeota bacterium
GACCAGGCGCGCCGAATAGTTCAGAATAGCGCTCGTCGCGGCGGCCTCGTCGCCGGCGGCTTCGGCCCGGAGGCGGCGCGCCTCGAAAGCGAGCGCAATCGCCAGGCCGGGGGCGGCCTGAGTACTGCGAATTACCTGGACCAGCAGACGCCGAAGGGGTTCACGGGCCGGGATTTCGGAGACATTAACGTTTTGCAGCGCGTGATAAATCGTCGCGCCGAAGGCGAGAAACAGTTCGCTGAAATCGGTCCTGACTTTCCCGTAAGGCGGAGAATCGCCCAGCAGGCTCAGGACGCCGAGGTGGAACGGACGCGTCGTGCGCAATTGCTCATTGCCCTGGATTTCGAACTGCTCGATGTTTTCCCGAGCCAGGGCGAACGCCTCGGCTTGGGTCGGGGCGTGAAAAACGGCCAGTGCAAAATTGGAATCGAAATTCGGAATCTCCCATTCGGCCCTGCGTCCTTCGCTGAAAAGGCTCACAGCGCCGCCATCATCGTAATAGAAACTAGCGTCTCGCGGCGGGATCTCATAATGGTTGATCGTGCTGCCCGAAGCGCCGATGAGGAAATTTGAATTAGAAGCATTGATCCGCGCCTCGATCGCATAACCCTCGAACGAAATATCGGCCTGAGCGTAACCCAGCTTCTGGCCCGCGGCGATTCGGAATTGCTCGCCGACGAGCCTCACGGCGCGACCGCCGACGCGCGAGATCGCCTCGCTGACCCGGTGCTCGACCTGAATGCGCGAGTTGATCTCCATAAAGTGCGGCTTGCCCAGGATCTCCGGACTGCCGTCTTCGGCGACAAGAAACTCCACGGTCGCGGCGCCTTTGTATCCGAGCGAACCGATGATCTTCGCCGCGCGATCGCACGCGGTGCGAATCCGATCGCTCTCCTCACCCAACAGGGCGATCAGTGCGGCGTCGGCCTTCGCGTCGAGCGTTTCGAGATAGGAATCGTATTGGTTCGGATGAAGGCTGACTTCGATAAACTTCTGGCTTCCGGCGTTCTGGATCGAGCACTCGCGACCGCCGAAGTGAACGACCGTTTCGCCATCGCTCATCACCTGGATTTCCCAATGGCGCGGATGGCTGAGGTTCGCTTCGACAAGAACGCCCTTGTCGCCGTCGGTCCCGGTCGCCGAGATCTCAGCCCAGATCTCACGCGCCGCCGAAGCTGCCTGTTCCGTCTCCGTGATGAGCCGCTGGCCTTTGCCGCCGCCGCTCTGCACCGCTTTGAGACGAATGACCTGGCCGGGCGCCTTATCCAAAATCTCCGCGACTTCGGCCTCGATCACTTCGATTAAATCCTCGTCGGCGGCCTTGCCTTCGGACGCCAGGGCAGCCGCTCGATCCGAACCCGGAAGCACGGCGATGCCGAGCTTGCCGCTCACCCAGCGCTTTGCCCGCAGCTTGGAGCCGCTGAATTCCATCACGCTCGACGGCGGCGCAATCGGAATTATTCCCTCTGCCTCAAGACGCGCGATGAAATCCACGCGCTCGGCTGTGTATCCATATCCAACAAAGACGGCGTCGATATCGCTTGCACGGGCCGCACGGATAATCGCTTCCTGATCGCTGTATGCGTCGACGATGTGCAGCTTCTCATAGAGATGCGTATGCTCGGACCAGGGCGCCCGCCCGGCGGCCGATTCGAATACCTCGCGCTTGGAGACGACGATGTGCGGCCGGGGCATGCCGAGCTCGGCCGCAACTTCCATCGCCTCCATGGCGATCGGACCTCGGCATATGATCATTGTTCGGAAAGTGTCCAAAGCGATCGTTCGCTCAGGGTTGCTCGTCGTTGTTGCCATATGCCTTAAGGATTCGCCCCGCTTGAATTGAATATCAAATCGTGAGCTCCGTGGGGCTCAGATCGGCCAGTTCGGACCCTTGTGGCCCCGCGGCTTTGCGCGCTCGGCCTCCATGATCGGCGTCAGCGCCTCGGCCAGCCGATGGCGGGTCTCGCGAACGCGGATGAATTGATCGATGTAACCGAGTTCGGCCGCCCGCCAGGGGTTGACGACCTCAGTTTTATGCGTCTCGATCAATTCGTTTCGCCGCAGGTGATAGGCTTCGTCGCCCTGCTCGGTCCGAATTTTTTTCAGCTCGCGTCGGTGGATAAGATCGACTGCTCCCGACGCGCCCATCACGGCAAAGCGCGATGTCGGCCATGCGAAGGCCCGGCTCGTATTGGAGAGCTTGTAACTCATGACGTCGTAAGCTCCGCCGAAGGCCCGGCGCAGAACCAGGCTAAGCTTCGGCACGGTCGCCAGGCGATACGCCATCAGGAAACCCGCGCCGAAACCCTCGATGTCTTTGGCCTCGGTCTGATCGTCCGGGATGAACCCGGCGACATCGACGAGCGTTATCAACGGAATGTTGAAGCAATCGCACATCCGGACGAAACGCGCGCCCTTCTTCGCCGAATCGGGGTCCAGATTGCCGGATAGATCTGTGCTCTGATTCGCAACGATCCCGACCGTCCACCCATCGAGCCGGCCGAATCCGACGACCAGATTTTTCGCGTAGGCTTCGGAGACTTCAAAGAACCGGCCCATATCAAGGATGTCGCCGATAATGACGCGCACATCGAACGGCGTATCCTGCTCCAGGACCTTGTTTATCACCTCGTGTGCGAGCTCTGTGGGTCGTTCGATTGGGTCGGCGCTGGGCTTGTACGGCGCAAGCTCCAGGCATGAATCGGGCAGGTAGTCGATCAGATCTCGAATTTGGTTGAGGACGTCGATATCGGTCGTCCCGACCAGATTAACCCGACCACTTTTTTCGCTATGAACCCGATACCCGCCCAGCTCATCCATCGTCAGGCTCTTGCCCGTCGTGGACTTCATGACCTCGGGGCCCGTCACGGCCATAAACGCATTGCGCGCCATGACGATCAAGTCGGTCAGGGCCGGGGCATAGACCGCTCCGCCCGCGCACGGTCCGACGATCGCGGAGATCTGTGGGATGTGTCCCGATGCGTCGATGTGTCCGTTGAAAATATGGCCGTATCCGAAAAGACTCGCGACGCCTTCCTGAACCCGAGCCCCCCCGGAATCGTTCAGCCCAATGATCGGACAATGCTCTTTGCGCGCATGCTCGATAATTTCGGCAATCGCCCTGCCGTTATCGGCGCTGCATGTCCCGGCAAAATTCGTAAAATCCCAAGCGTAGCAGTATGCCTTGCGCCCGTTGATCTTCCCGCAACCGGCGACGACGCCATCGCCGGAATTGCCGGCCCCGCGCAGCGCGAACATCCGTTGGAACGAACCGGGATCGAAGAGCACATCCATGCGCTCCATTGCCGTCAGGTTGCCCTTGGAGTGCTGACGAGCGATCGCCGCGTCGCCCCCACCCAATGCACTTTTCGCAACGCGGCGTTCAAACTCGGCTTCGAGTTCTTCGAGCTTACTTGGCTTGGGATCGGTTGAATTCTCTGGCAAGGGCGAATCGGTCTCGTTCTTTGTCGATTCCGTTGCTGCTCCGGTGCTATCGACGTCACTATTCGGCGTTTTGGTTTTAGGCATCAATTCATTCCCATAAATTTCGGACTGGCCGCTCGCCGGCGGGAGGCCGTCAAAGCTCCCAATCAGCCAGTTTTGGGCTGTTCCGGACGACCGGCCGCGCTTTAACCCGGAAGGCTCCCCAGCGCGTGTTAATCGCGCAAAATCATCTGTTTTCATACCGGTGATGGCAAGCCTTATCTCCTCAAGCGTGTATGCAATTTTGTGCGAACTGGGACAGCCCAGACATCTTTATCGCGCCAATCGAACTTCCGGCCTCAAGCCGGCGAGCTCCGCGTCCGAAAAAGAAGTTGGGTGTGATTGTGCATACGCGACGAACTGCGAGCGAATCACCCAACTGATAATGCCAATCGAAGCGCCGAAGGGGCGCCAATACGATGAACGTCCAACGCCGCGAAGATCAAGTCCTGATCGAGCTGATTGGGCGCATCATTTTCGAAAACCTTGAAGCGGTTCAACGCGAACTCGAAGAGATCCTCGCAGGCGAACTGCAACACATCTTCCTGAAGATGGATCAGCTCAATTACCTGGATAGCTCCGCGCTTGGCATGCTCCTCAATCTGACTAAAGAATCGCGCAAACTGGGTCGCCAGGTCACGATACTTGCTCCGCCCAGCCACATTCAGGATATTTTTCGATCCACACATCTGGACACAATCTTCGACATCCAGGTCGACGAAGAAGCCCAGGCCACATCCGAGAGCTTCTGATCCAGCCGATCCGCAACGAAGTAAAAAATTTTAGGACGCAAGCGCCCCCGAGGGCGAGATCCGCAGCCGAGACGCAACAACGGCCAGCCACATCTAGCGGGCTGGCCGAATTGGTATTTGTTTCAACTTGTCCCGGGCTCTTATTTGATCTCTTTGTGCGGCGTGTGCTTGCGCTCGTATTTGCAGTATTTGTTCAGCTCGATCCGCTCGGTCGTTGTCCGTCGATTCTTCGTCGTCACGTAACGAGAAACCCCCGGAAGCCCGCTGTCGCGGCAGCTCGTGCACTCCATAATCACCTGAACTCGAACCTGTGCCTTGGCCATGACCTAAATCGCTCGCAATCTCACGCCCTTGAACCGGGGTGGTGTAATATCAATGTTTTCAATTCGATACGCTTCGGACTTGAGGGCCATCGCGTCAAAACCCGCGATCGCGCAGCCCGCAAACCCATAACCCTATCCCCGGCAACGAGCCGCGTCAACTTGATTCTGAATTGACTCGTTCCCACGGGCGCATCTTGCTCCAGCTACGCGGCGAGTTGCCAGAGTGGGTCCCAGTCATGGTTTCGGCGAGCGATTTCCAACTCCAAAAGACAATGCTGGCCTTGGGGGCTCCAGAACTGTCCGGTACGTTTGAATCGAGTTTGGA
>JAJFLK010000187.1 GCA_021772735.1 Candidatus Sumerlaeota bacterium
TCCAAACTCGATTCAAACGTACCGGACAGTTCTGGAGCCCCCAAGGCCAGCATTGTCTTTTGGAGTTGGAAATCGCTCGCCGAAACCATGACTGGGACCCACTCTGGCAACTCGCCGCGTAGCTGGAGCAAGATGCGCCCGATCAGAGCGCCTCGCGCAACCAATTGAATAAGACCAGGGCCGCGACGACCGCAAATAATCCGGCAAGCAAGCGCCGATATTCCCGATTACCGAATCGGCGCGAGAAGGTGGTACCCTGAATGACGCCGATGAACGCTCCCAAGATGAGCGGAATCAACCATGTATACGGGATCTCTGTCGTCCGCAGATAGAGCCCCGCGCTGAAGGCCGCCGTCACCGGCATCTGGAGAAGGCTTGTCCCGACGGCCGCCGCGACGGGCAAGCCGAAGCACTGCACGGCAATCGGGACGAAAAGAAATCCGCCGCCGATCCCGAGAAGCGCGGCCGTGAAACCCACACCCGCGCCCAGAGCCGCCGCCTCCCAGGGCGCGAATTTTCGTTCGCCGTTCGCCGGATCGATCGGGGCCGCGTCCGGTTGATCCTCCGGAGGCTCAGGGGCCGGCGGCACCAGGGCTGGCCCTGCAGGCCGTGCCATGCGAATGGCGTTGTATGCGAGAAGCGAGACAAAGATCAGGCTCAGACCCGAATTCAAAACTTCAATCTCTCGGCCAGCAATCGTAAGGGCTTCTTGCTTTTCCAGGAACTCAACGACGCTCCGCCCGAGGACCGCGCCGGGCAGCGACCCCGCCAACGACCACGCGGCGAGCCGCAGCCGGATCTCCCCCGCGCGCGCTCTTCGCCACGCGCCGAAGGCCGAGGTCGGGACCATCTGCGCGAGCGAGAGGCCGATCGCCTCGGGCCATCCGAGCCCGGCCGCATAGACGAGCGCCGGGACAAGGAACGCCCCGCCGCCAATCCCGAAGAACGACGATAAGAACCCGATGAACAGGCCCAGGACGGACAGGATGATGAAATCAACCGGGGTCATCTACGCTCTCAAGACCTCGCGATAAACGCTCTCGATCTCGCCGGCCCAACGGTCGGGCGAGTGAAACTCCTCGGCGCGCCGGCGAGCCGCCCGGCCCATTTCACTTCGCCGTGCCGCGTCCGAGGCCAGCTCGATCATCGCCCGAGCCAGGGCCCGGGGTTTATCCGGCGTGACGAGAATGCCCCATTCGGGCGCAAGTAAGTCCGGGATCCCACCGACCCGAGTCGCGACGACCGGCAGGCCCGAGGCCATGTATTCCAACGTCACGCGGCTTGAGCCCTCCGAGCCGATCGACGCAACGACGCCAACATCCAGCGAGGCCATCGCCTCGGGCAGATTCGGCATGACGCCCTCGAAACGCACCTTGCCTTCGAGCCCATAACGCCGGGCCAGACGCCTGTATTTCCCGATCCGCTTGCCGATGCCCCGGCCGGCGACGAGAAATCGCGCCTCAGGGCACTGCGCAGCCACCGTCCGCGCGGCTTCGAGGAAAACTCTTTGGCCCTTGATGCGCTGAATCCGGCCCACAAGGCCGAACCAGATCGGCGCGGGTGGCTCCGCGGCCTGGTCCGGTTCGCTGTTTTGAGCCTGCACACTTTCAATCCGCCACGCCTCGGAGCGCCGGGCGGGATTGAACAGTTCGGCATCCACGGCCGAGAGGATCACACTGCGGCGCCTGATCAGCGGCGTCAACTCGCCGAAGCTCGCCTCGGTCGCCGCAGAGACGCTGATGACCGCGTCGGTCATTCGAGCGAGGAGCCAACGGTTCGGCCAATGCCGGTGCACCGGAGTGACGACATGTCGGGTCCGGACGATCGGCACGCCCGCCGTGCGCGCCGCGATGGCGCCGGTCCAGTGGTCTTTGCCCCGGTGGACGTGAACGATATCGATCGCGCGCCGGCGGATAACGCGGCGAAGCGCGGAAAAATCCCGCAGCTCCTTTAGCGGGGAGAAACGGCTCTCGAAGTTCATGGAGACGACGCGCAGCTCGCGCAGCTTGGCCTCGCGCTGGAGTTCGCTGCCCTTGCGGCACGCGAGCCAGACCTGATGCCCGCGCGCGGACAGAGCTTCATAGAGCTGCGCACAATGACCGACCTCGCCGATCCACCGACGGCCGCTGTTGCAGATGAGGATATTCATGGGCTGGGTCAATGGGGTCGGGCTGATCGGGTTATATGGTTCGGATCGGCGGGTGGATGTGCCGCATACGCCCGCGCATTGTGAACTTCAAGGCGACCGGAATCAACCGCCCGGCGTCGGCAATGAATGCATCTGCGGCAGGCACGGCTCCCCGCTCATTGACGCGGCGTGCCACCTCGAATAGAATGGCTGCGCGAGGGCCACACCATGCTGCACGGTTGGGAACAGATCACGCAGGGCGAGCGGGAGGTCGTTTTATCCGGCATCCGCGATGGGGCGGTCTATGGCGGGCCGTTCCACGCCGAGTTCAGCCCGACTGATGCCTGCAATTACGACTGCTTTTTCTGCAATGCGGCCTTTGTCGATCGCTCCCAGCGGCTCAAGTGGGATGTCCTCCGGAAGGTGACCGAGGATCTGATCGATATGGGCGTGCGCTCGGTGCGGCTGGCCGGGGGCGGCGAGCCTCTCATCCATCCACAGATTACCGATATGCTGGATCTGCTCCTGGAGCGACGCATTAATATTTCCAACGTCACGACCAATGCGTTCGGGATGAGGCCAAAAGTCGCCGATCGCCTCCTCAAGATCGATACGACTGAGATCATCGTCAGCTTCAACGACGTTGACGCCAAGCGATATGCCGCGACAAACGGCACGACCGAGCGAGCCTTCGATGTCGTGCTCGATAACATCCGTGGCCTGTTGGCCGAGCGGCGCCGGCGGGGGCTTCATCGCCCGAAAATCGTCTTGCAGTTCTTCCTGTGGAAAGAGAACCACGCCGATATCGAGATCGCCTATGATCTCGCGCTTGAGCTGGGTGTGGATCACATCTATATCCGGGACATGTGGGGCATCGGGCCCGAGAAGCGCATGACGCCGGCCGAGCTGGCCGTCGCCCGCGCCGGAGTCGAGCGGCTCGTCGAACGCGATAAGGACAACGGCATCCTCCTGCTCGGCTTCAGCAATGAAGATATCTACACGCCGCCCGAGGACAAGCTGGAGAACAACGTCGAGCAGACGATCGGTGACGGATCGAATGGGACGAACGGAAGTGGACGCCGCGCGTTCTGGCGACCCGAGGCGCCGACGCGCACCGAATATTGCTACATCGGATGGTATTCGACCGTCATCCGGGGCAACGGCGAGGTCTTCCCGTGCTGCATGCTGGCGAACACCGAAGGTTATCCGCCGCTCGGCAATGTCCATGAAGCGAGCTTTGCCGAAATCTGGCACGGCCCCCAATATACGAAGCTGCGCGAAGAGCTGCGCGCCATCGCGATGGGCCACGGCCGATTCGATTCTCGCGAAGGTCGCCACTGCCTGACGTTTGAATTCTGCGCCATGCGCGACGCCTGCCCGTTCGTCAAGAGTCTCGCCTCGCCCGATTTCTATGCCGAGGTCGATGGCGCGCTCGACGCCGCCCGCCATCAGCCCGCGTTTGCCCTGGAACGCATGGGCGACGCGATGACGCAATACCGTCCGTTCCTCGGGGCCGGACGCTGAGCCGCGCCTGAAGATCAGTCTCGGCCGACGCCCGATCCGACGGTCCGATCCGACCGGCCTGTCGCTTTACTCGATCGCATTTATGGACCCTCAAGATTCTGAAAACCTCTCGGCCGTCCCGCCTGCTCCCGAGGGCGAGTGCCCGTTTTGCCGCGCCGAGCTCGCGCCCGGAGCCACCAAGTGCGCCGGTTGCGGCGCCAACGTCGGCGACATCCAGATATGCACCGGCTGCCGGGAGCCGGTCCGCGCCGGCGCGCCCCTTTGCCCGTTCTGCGGCACGCGGCTGGTGCACGAGGTTCAGGCGTTTTCCGAGCTCGATGACAATCCCTGGGTGATCCATGCCCTGGCGTTCGGGGCGTTCATTACCGAGCAGCTTCCAACGGCGTTGTTCTATCCGCCCGTTCTCACCGTCAGCGCGAGCGAGATCCATATCCAACGCCGCCACTTCGGGGGATTACGCACGAGCAATCAGAACGTTCAAGTCTCGCGCGTCGCGTCGGTGCGAGCCCTCTCCGGCATCTTCTGGGGCGGGCTGGTCATCGAGACCTACGGCGGATCGGCCGAAGACCTCGCGATCATGGGCCTCTCCAAGCCCGACGCCGCCCGCACGACCGAGCTGATCGAGCGCATGATCCGGACGCGGCTTAACGAATCGCGATCGAGATAGTATGGTCTTGAGCACGGACCGCGCCTGATGGCGTCACGAGCCCGATCGGCGCGCAGTCGCGCCCGATTCCAGTTTGCCGACCCCCCGCGATGGCCTTGAATCCAGACTCACCAAATCCTGTTCCACAACCCGATGCGAATGGCGCGGATACCGGTCACAATGAGCCCAATGAGGATTCGCACGCGGATTCCGAGAGTTCCGCAGCTCACACGCCATCGCGCCCGATGCGCGTGGGCCTCGATCTTCGAATGATCGGCAACAGCGGCATCGGTTCGTATCTTAAGGGGTTGCTTGCGGGCTTTGCCGAGATTGACGCGCCGATCGAATGGACATTCGTCGGGCCCGAGGTCGAAGTTCCAGCCGGACTCTGCATCGCGCGCTGGATCGATTTCGATGCCGCGCCATACAGCCTCGCTGAGTTCCGATCCTATCCCGCGATCCCGCAAGTCGATCTGTTCCATTATCCGCATTACAACCTGCCGCGCATCGCGGTCCGCCGCCGGGTGGTAACGGCCTACGACACGTTTCATCTTGCGTATGGCAATCTTGCGCGCCGTTCGTATCAGAGATTTTTTCTCACGCGACTCGCCCTGACTCGGACGCCGGTCATCACGATCTCCGCCGAATCGGCCGCTGAGATCCGACGCCGAAGCCTGATCGCTTCGCGTCGCATCGAGGTCATCGATCTGGGCCCGGGCCGGATCGTCGAAGCGGGTGCGGCGCAACGGCCAGCCGGCATGGGCTCGGCCCGAAGCGGCGTGACGCTGGCCTCGGGGCGCAAGCTCGAGCCGCCTTGGTTCCTTGCGGTCGGAATCGATCAGCCGCACAAGAACATGAATTTTCTTATCTCCGCGATGGCGCTTTGGTATCGGCGGCGCGGCGACGCCCCTCCCCTCATTTGGGTCGGCATGAAACCCGAACTGATCGACGAGCGCAAAGCGGCCATCCCGGCCCATGCGCGCGAGCGGATTCATTTGCTCCCGTATCGCGCGGATGCAGAAATCGAGACGCTCTATGCGGGTGCGCAGGCGTTGCTGTTCCCGTCGATGGACGAGGGGTTCGGCCTGCCGCCTTTGGAGGCGATGGCCCGGGGGGTGCCGGTCGCCGCAGCGCGACGCAGGCCCATGAGCGATCTGCTCGGCAACGCGCCGCTGTGGTTTGATCCGCGCGATTCGTCCTCGCTGTGGCGCTGCTGCGATCGCCTGCTCGACGAGCGCGGCCTGCGCGAAGAGATGATTCAAAGAGGTCGGGCCGTGGCCGCCGGATTCAGTTGGCAGCGCACGGCCCGAGAGACCCTGCAAGTTTATCAACGGACGGTCGCGCAGCGGGCCTAGGATGCGGTGCCCGCAGCCCGCGCCCGCGCCGAGCTTACTGACCGCCGGACGATCCGTGGCCGTCAAGGCCATTATCATCGCCGTTGCCGAAGTCGCCGCCGAAGTGGCCCTCGGCAAGACCTTCGGGCAGCGCGACGGTGCGCTGGAATTTCTTGCGCTTCACATACGTGTAATCCATGAAGCCGATCATCATCTCGTCCGTCGTCGCGTCGCCCCAGGTGACCTCGATGCCCGGATCGGGGTTGAAGGGATTATCACCCGAATTGTCGAACCACGCGACCGCATGAATCTTCGTGCCGCGCGGGATAAACTTCGGCTCCGTCAGGTCGTAGGTGAACTGCCAGTTGAAATCCCAGCTCGGCAGGTTAAGCAGAACTTCCTCGGTCCCATCCGGATATTCGGCAACATATTTGAAGGCCTTGCCGCGCAGGTGCATGTGCGGCGCGATATTGTAAATGTGTCCGTTATCGATGAATCGGAAGACTGATTCGCTTCGGAAGTTGTTTTCACCGGCCGGGATGCGAATCGTCGGGTCGAGAATCCATGCCGTCGCGACCGGATGCTTGACCGGCTCATCGGAGTAAAGTACTGCCATCGAGGATTCATCGACGCCGCCCGAGCCCGGTCCCGGATTCTTGTGGTAATGCACCTGAAACATAATCTCGGCATTCGCGGGGAGCAGCTTGCCGTGTTCGGGCGCGAAGGTCGTCGGGTTATTTCCCGGCCCCCACTTGGCGAACAGGCGCGTCTTTTCCATCTGCTGCCAGGGGTCTTCGCCCTCGGCGGCGACGAACACCAGAATGTGATGAACGGCCTCTGCAAAGCCCGGCTTCAATTCGATCGCCTTGATCCAACGGTCTTCGGTGAGGTCGGACTTGAGCGTCACATGCTCGTAATGATCCTCGATCGTGTCACTCACTTTGTAGGGGTTCATCGTGAAGACGTGATCCGGCGTGCCGATTCTCCATTCCGAATTCTTGCGGAACTTCGGCACGGGCGGGGCCGCAGAGAGATCGCCGCTTCGCGCGCCCTGATCGACCCAGGCCACGATTGTCGCGATCTCTGCAACGGTGATGCTCAGGTCGTTCGAGTAGTTCTGATGACCGGCCTCGGCGAGCCACGGCGGCATCGTCCGTTCGGAGACCGCGCGGCGAATCGACTTCGCCCACGGGCGGACTTCTTTGTAATTCAGCAGCGACATAGGCGCGACCTGCCCGGGCCGATGGCATTCGGCGCAATTGGCATTGAGGATCGGCGCGACATCCTGCGCATAGGTGACACTCGGTGCGGCGTTGTCGGCAGCAGCCGACGCCGGGGCCAGGGCGATCGAGAAGGCGGCAAGGCAGGTTGCGGCGAGAATAACGCTCATATTTTTCATCAGATGTGACCCCTCTGGTCGGTTGAATTTACAGGATCTGCGGCGCGGGAGCACCCGGCGGGAGTTCAAGTCGCCGAGCGATGCGTTC
>JAJFLK010000188.1 GCA_021772735.1 Candidatus Sumerlaeota bacterium
GAGGTCTCCATGCGCGCCGAGCAAGGAAACGTGCGCGCCGAGCCCGCCCTTCATCATTCGATCCTGAATCGCGCTCTTCATGCCGCCGTCTCGTCCGACGAGCAGCAGATGACATTTCGGGAAGTCGCGCACGACGCGGCGCATCGCATCGAGCAGCATCAGATGGCCCTTATAATTGATGAGGTTGGCGACGCAGGCGACGACGCGGCCGCCTTCGCGCTTGAGCTCTTCGAGGCAATACTTGCGTTCGAATCGGGCGACCTCCTCGGCAGGCACGACCGGCGCTCGCGCCACGCCGTTGTAGATCAGACGCACCCGGGCCGGGTCGATCCGCTCGCGCCGCAGCGCATCCTCGCGCACGGCCGCCGAATTCACCGTGACGATATCCGTTTTTCGATTGCTCCAATTCTCGATCCATTGCCGGAAGGGGCGACCGTCCTTGTAAAGCCCCAGGCTCCGGCGGCTGGTAAGGATCGAGGGCGTGCCGGCGCGACGGCCGGCCACGGCGCCGAAGATATTCGCCCAATACAGGAAGCCGTGCAGAATGTCGGGCCGATCGCTCTCCAAGGCACGCTGGATAGCCGAAACTGTCGAGAGCACGCGCAGCGCGGTGAAAGGAGCCAGCGGCGAATGCTTTCGTTCGAAATCGAAATCGCGCACGGTGACGCCCATCGAACGCAGCTCTTCGAGGTGATCGCCCACGGCCGAAAGCAGATAGAGCGAAGACTCGTACTCATCATTCCGGAAATGACGAAGCAGCCGGACGACCTGGCCCTCGGCGCCGCCGCGCCGCATTGAGCCGATCAGGTAGACGATTTTCTTCTTGCTCAAAGTCATGCTCGCGCCGCAGCCGGTCTTCGCGATTACGCCGGATCGATCTCTCGCACGCAGACGCCGCGCTCGGCGAGGTATCGCTTGGTCTCCGGGATCGTGAACGTGCCGAAATGGAAGATCGATGCCGCGAGCGCCGCGTCGGCTTTTCCGGCGGTCAAACCCTCGTAGACGTGCGCCAGCGTGCCGACCCCGCCCGAGGCGATCACCGGCACGCTCACGGCCTCGGAAACCGCCTCAGTCAACTCCAGGTCGTATCCCTCTTTGGTGCCGTCGCAATCCATACTCGTCAGCAGGATCTCGCCCGCGCCGAGCTCGACGACCCGCCTGGCCCACTGGATCGCGTCGAGCTCGGTCAGCGTTCGACCGCCGTGCGTAAATACGTCAAAGCCTTTGGCCGGATCTCGCGGATCGCGTCGCCGCGCGTCGATCGCGACGACAATGCACTGCGCGCCGAAGCGCGCCGAAGCTTCGGCCACGAACTCGGGCCTCTCGACCGCCGCCGTGTTCAGGGAAACCTTGTCCGCGCCGGCGCGGAGCATGGCCTGAATGTCTTCGATCGTCCGCAAACCTCCGCCGACCGTTACCGGCATGAAAACTCGCGCGGCGGTCCTGCGGACGATATCCAGCATGATCGGCCGGTCGTCGCTCGAGGCCGTAATGTCGAGAAAGACCAGTTCATCCGCCCCGGCGCGATCGTATGCCTCGGCGGCCTCGACCGGATCGCCGGCGTCGATCAGATTCACAAAATTGACGCCCTTGACGACGCGACCGTCGTCCACGTCAAGGCAGGGAATGATGCGTTTGGCAAGCATATGAAGGCGCACTCCCGCGGCGCCCGATCCGGGAGTCTATCCATTCTCGTGTTCTCGTCAAGGCAACAACCCTCCCGCGCGCGGCAGTTAACCGGATTGCGCGGTTTCATTGCCCGCCGGATCCTTGCGAAGCGCAAACGCCAGACGAAAATGATCCCTGATATCCGCCACCGACTCGAATCCGCGGGCCGGAACTTTCTTGGCCCGATACTCAAGGTGGAAGTGGCATTCGAGTCGCTGAACGAACCGCTCGATCTCCGCCTTCTCACCCAGCTCGGCACTTGCTTCGGGCGCCGAACCAAGCAGTGCCAGCACCGTCTTGGCGATTCGGCGGTGGAACCGAATGCGCTTGCGACGGCCACTGATCTGTATTCTCAGGCCGTCCAGATCGATCAGCCTCGGCCGGCCGGCGGTATCGATCATGACGTTGTCGGGATCGAGATGGACGAAACTCAGTCCTCTTTGCTCAAGCAGAGCGACGAACTCCAGGAGCTCATCGAGCGCGCTCAGCCTCTGGCGGACCGGGATTGATTCGATGCTCCCGTCTTCAGACATCTCCCCAAGCGTTCGGCCTTGGATCTTCTCCATGATGACGTACGGCGCCTCGCCGACGCCGGGCCTCAGCTCACCCTCTTCATATACACGCATCAGAGGAGTCCGGCCGCCGAATCCCTGCTCTTTCAGCGTGACGAGTAGTCTTCGGAGGCGGGCCGCCTGAATGCGACGAGCATTTGCGTTGTTGGCGTAGAGTACTTTCATTACGAGCCCCGGGCCGTCTGTGTCCTCGCCTCGGTCGGCGGCGATCCGATCGTCTCCCGATCGAGTAACTTCGTAGACGATTCCCTCACGACCCATCCCGATGAATCGAACTGCTTCAAAACCTTCCATTTGATCGATCCACCCGCGAACGCGCGAACGGTGGCGGCGCGGAGCGATCACCTTGGAATGAAACCTGAAGACCCCGTAGAGACCGGCCGGCCCGAGAGCGATGGATAGTATCAGGGCGGGGTGCATGGTCGTCGGGTGTGATTTACTCTCTGGGCCATGCGCCTTGCAGGCGCCGACAAAGTGCATTCAAGCGATTGTTGTTTGGAATCAGCCGCTCTCGGCCACGGATTTCCTAAGGACCGAAAGCATCAGATCCTCGTCGGGCTCCAGACCGCTCCACGCGGCCAGCGCCCTCGCGCCCTGTCGCGCGAGCATTCCCAGCCCTCCGACGCAGACCGCCCCGCGCCGGCGTGCGGCCTTGAGCAATTCGGTTTCCGGCGGCGCGTAGACCGTATCAAATACTACGTGATGAGGCTCGATGCTTTCGGCCTCGATTGGCATGGGATCTTCGGGCCGCATTCCAAGCGAAGTAGCATTGGCAATCAGGCCGCTCCGCTGCGCGGCGTGCGCGAGGCTCGGGGCTGAGGCCTGCACAACCTCAAACCGAGTCGAGGGATAAATCGAATCGAAATCCTGGGCGATTTCCTCGGCCTTGCTCCTTGTCCTGTTGGCCAGAATCACCTTGCGGGCGCCCTCGGCGGCCGCGCCTGCTGCCATGGCCCGTGCCACGCCGCCCGCGCCCAAGATCAGAACAGTCGCATCGGGAAACATCATTTCGCCTTCGGCCATGACTGTGGCCGTGAATCCGTATGCGTCCGTATTGGACCCGATCAGCCGGGCCCCATCGACCCGGACAGTATTGACCGCACCGATCACACGGGCGTCGTCGTCAATCTCGTCCAGATACTCCATCACGGCGATTTTGTGTGGGATTGTGATGTTCAGCCCGGCGATGCCCAACGCTCGAACGCCCTCGATCGCAGCTCCAAGGTTCCTGGGCGCGACGCTCAGCGCCACATAAACCCAGTCCAGCCCGAGCTCTTTGATCGCGGCGTTCTGCATCGGCGGCGAGAGCGAGTGATCGACGGGCCAGCCGAGAACGCCCGCCACGCGCGTCGCTCCGGTGATGGCTGATAGTGAATCGATCGGCGAGATGATACAGGTTCCTCCGAAACGTTTGACGAGCGATTTGGGGCGGGTTGCGGATGACTCTCCTGTGACAACTTCACCCGGGTGAACGGATACATAATAAGGGGGCTCGGCGAGGGATAATCAAGCCTCGTGCTTCAAACCATGTCCCTTCCGGGGACTCGGTGCGACCCTCGCGGCGGGGCAGAGCCGCCGCCAGCGCTCAGGGGCCGGACCGATCCATAAAGCCCCGAAGCGCGAGACTGGCGGCGCAGGAGGCGAGGCAGAACCCCGGATCCTTTCTGCCTCCTTCAGACACATCGAATGCCTGGACCACGGCTTGATTCAACGCATAGGTGATCGATTTCGTCGATCCAGCGTCTAAATATTTGAATTAAGAAGACTTACGCTAATTGATGGGTCCGGCTGGCTTTTTGGTCCCGGGGTCGGTATTGATGTGTCAGAAAT
>JAJFLK010000189.1 GCA_021772735.1 Candidatus Sumerlaeota bacterium
CCAACTGTCTTCGGCCTTCATCAGCTTTTGCCTGATGCGCGCTGCGCACCGGCTCGAAATTCTCTCTGTCCTCCACCCTTATTCTTGGTCGTATCGAGCACGCCGGGCCATCTGGCCGGGGCGACTGAGCGACGATTACGACCCGTAGTTGATCGCCACGCCGGGGCCCATGGTCGTGCTTATGAAAACCGATTTCATATAGGTGCCCTTGGCTGCGGCAGGCCGGGCGGCCTGCACCGCGTCGAGCAGCGCGGTGACATTTTCCTCAAGATGGGCCTGTTCAAAACTCGCCCTGCCGACTCCGACGTGGATGATCGCCGTGCGATCCAGTCGATATTCGACCTTGCCGGCCTGAAGTTCGGCGACGACCTTAGCCACATTCGGCGTCACCGTCCCGGCCTTGGGATTCGGCATCAGCCCGCGGGGGCCCAGAATCTTGCCGACCTGACCGACGAAGCGCATCATATCGGGCGTGGCCACGGCAGCGTCGAAGTCCGTGAAACCGCCCTTGATCTTTGCGACTAAATCTTCGGCGCCGACGACTTCGGCTCCGGCCGCCTCAGCGGCCTCAGCCGCGTCGCCCATGGCGAATACAGCCACCCGAACGGTCTTGCCCGTCCCATGCGGAAGCGCGACCGTCCCGCGCACCTGCTGTTCCGCGTTACGCGGATCGACGCCGAGCCGAATGTCCACATCCACGCTCTCGTCAAATTTTGCGAATTTCGCCTCTTTGATCGCCTTGACCGCATCGGCGACGCTCAGCTTGGTGGCCCTGTCCACTTTGCTCGCGGCCTCGCGATACTTCTTGCCTCGTCTTGCCATTGTCTCTCTCCCCTGGTCCAAGCGGCCCGGTTTGACTGCGGTGCGAGGTTGCCTCGCCACCAGTCTCCGTCGGCCTCCCAGTCTTGATTGAGTTCGTCCGGGGGGTTGCCCCGGCATTTCCCGCCCGGCATGCCGAACGGAGTGAAAACTTCAGCGCCTCAGCCAATCACGTCCACGCCCATCGACCGGCACGTTCCGGCAATCATCTCCGCACCGGCCTCGATATCATTGGCGTTCAGATCGACCATCTTCATCTGGGCGATCTTGCGCAATTGCTCGCGCTTGATCGTGCCGACCTTGTTCTTGTTCGGCTCGCCGGAGCCTTTGGCCAGAGCGAGCTCTTTCTTGATCAGCACCGCCGCCGGCGGCGTCTTGAGGATGAACGAGAACGTCCGATCCTTGTAGATCGAGATCTCTGCTGGAATAATCAGACCGGCCTTATCGGCCGTCTGTGAATTGAACTGCTTGCAGAAGTCCATGATGTTGATCCCGTGTGGGCCCAACGCCGACCCGATCGGAGGCGCCGGATTGGCCTGCCCCGCCGGAATCTGGATCTTCAGCATCGCCGTAACTTCTCTCTTCTTCTTTGCCATGCTCTCTGTATCCCTCTTCGTTCAATTCTCTGTTCGCTTGATTTCCTAAATGTTGCGGCGCCCGACTGCGGCTGCCCTATTCGGGCTCGACCTGCAGGACGTCAAGATCGACCGGCGTCGGCCGGCCAAAAATCGACACCATCACCTTGAGCTTGCCCTTTTCTTCGTCGATTCCCTCGATGTTGCCCACGAAGTTCATGAACGGCCCTTCGATGACCTTGATCTGATCGCCCTTGCGATACAGCATCCTCGCCTTGGGCTTCTCCTTCTTCTCCTCCCTGATGTCGAGCAGATTGCGGACCTCGGCCTCGCTGAGCGGAGAAGGCGAGTGCCCGTCGCTGACGAATCCCGAAACGCCTTTGACGCTCTTGACCAGGGCGAAGCAATCTTCATCGCTTTCCATCTGCACGAGCACATAGCCGGGCATCAGGTTGCGCTGCACCGTCTTCTTCTTGCCGGCCTTGATCTCGATGACCGCTTCTGTGGGGATGACCACCCGGTGAATCTTTTCTCGCAGGCCCTCGAGCGTCGCGCGATGCTCGATCGTCTGCTTGACCTTCATCTCAAAACTTGAATATGTGTGCAGTGCGTACCAATCTCCGAGTCCGAACTCGCTGACCACTTCTTCGGCGGCTTCGCCTGCGGCATCCTCGTCGTCGATCTGCTCTTCTTCGGCCTGCTCTTCTTCGACGGCGCCATCGACCGCTTCGGCGTCTTCGACGTCGACCGCATCAAGGCTATCGGGGCCCTCACTGGCTGACATGTTGCCTTACTCCCTTAAGTCCGATTGCTCTGATAACGACGCGCCAAATTCGGGCGAGCTGTTCGAGCCCGCCGCTAAGCGGTGAAAATCAAAGCTACCAACCAACCGAATATCTTGTCCATGAATCCGATCATCACCATCAGCCCGAACGTCGCGACGCCAACCAGAATGGTCGACCCCACGACGTGATCCTTGGACGGCCAGCTGACCTTCTTCATTTCCGCGATCACTTCAAAATAGAAGTGGCGGACCTTATCCCACACGGTCGCCACCTTGGACACGTTCAACGCGATCACCACCGCGATGACGAGCATGACGCCGACTATAAGTCCCTGACCCAACCTAGACATCTGCTTTAATGACCCTTCCCCTGCTCGGATGATCGGATGATCGGTGGCTAAGCCCTGCCCCGCCGATGGCTCGCGAGCCTCGGATGGCCTTCGCACTGCTTGCCCGGGTTTTCGCCGCGTAATTCGCGCGACAAAAGAAAATGGCAGGCCACGAGGGACTTGAACCCCCAACCCCCGGTTTTGGAGACCGG
>JAJFLK010000190.1 GCA_021772735.1 Candidatus Sumerlaeota bacterium
GGGGTTTACCGCGCGATGCGTGAGCACGCGATCGGCCTTGCCCGGTGCGGCAGAGCTCATGAACGGGCTGGGGATCGCAGTGCGAGGCACGATGACAAAGGCTTCGGCCGGACTTTCGGCGAGGAGCACCTCTCCGCCCGGGCCGACAGCCACGCCCATCGGCAATGCGGCGTGATGTTCCGCCGCCGTTTTCCATCCCGGCGATTCGGCAAGCAGGCCTGCGGGCAGGGGGGGATTGAACCACAACGGCGAGACCATGCCTCCATCGCGCGCCACCCAAGGCTCCGCCCCGGCGAGCTTCAGCGCCGCGTCGCCCCGTTTACCATATCCGGCCAGTTCGGGCACGGCCCGCGCGAGCATCTCTTCCCAACTCCCCGGCAGCGATTCCCCCGCGAAGCAGAGTGTTGTCCTTGCGTCCGCGTTCGGTCCGCTTGCATCTGCGTTTGTGTCCGTGCCGGGGGCCGAGCAGACGATCGATCCGCCGGGCAGGAGAACCGAGCAGGATACCATCGCCCCGGCTCCGGTCTGCGCGGCAGCCGCTTCGGCCTCCTTTGGCTCGCGCTCGGCCCGGGCGTTCCAGAGTCGATTGGTAAGCTCCAATGCGATCAGTAACGCCGGGCGGATATCGTCGAGCCCGAGCAGGAGAATCAGCCCCTCTTCGGGCAGGCTCGCGATAATCCGTTCGCCGAAGAGCGGAAGATGAATGATCGTGATGTCCGGCGGCGGGGGCCGGATTGCGGACGCGGCCGCGGGCTCCGGGGATGCTGAGTCCGCTGAGGGTTCGGGTGACTTTTGGGGCTCGTCGCGCGAAGACCAGAAGACAGCGTCATACGCCGCTGCGAGATGCGCGGCGCTCTGCGGCGTGTATGCGGCGATGCGCACGGGCGAAGCCGAGCCCCCGCCCAGATATCCCCGGACGCGAAGGTGCGCTTCGTCTCGCAGATAGCCTGAGATTTCGGCCCGCAGTCCGCTGGGAAGCGAATCGACCCGCCCGGGATGCTCGCGGACCGGGTCGTCCTCTGGGGGCGAAAAGATGGGATGCACCGGCAGGCCGAGCACGTTGGGCGTTTCGGTGAACTTGGCCATCTCGCGCAGATCGACGGCCGTGAGCGAGCCGAAGACCTGTGCCCCGGCGAAAAGACGCGCAACTGACGGTCGTTCCGAAGCGACCTCGGGCGGAATATCACGGGACGCAGCGCGGCGGGGGGCCGAGGATCGGCGGTGGGTTGCCGAGCGACGTTGGGATGTATAGCGACGGGCAGTCATGAGCGGCGACAGCTTGGCAAACAGGCCGCGCGCTGTCGAGGGCTTTGCGCTTCGCGCTTGTCACGCGCCGGGAGAATCGGTATACATTCGGGGCTGAACTGGACGCTGGCGTAGCTCAGTTGGTAGAGCGACGCACTCGTAATGCGTAGGTCGCCAGTTCGACTCTGGCCGCCAGCTCCATTCCGAATATCCCGCAGGCCCAGTGGCTTCCACGGCTTGCGGGTTTTCTTCTTCCCTAAAATGCAGGCAGGCCTGCTCAGCGTCGGCCCCTCACCGCCGGCTGTTAAGTTTGGCGAGCAGGCGCAGGATTTCCAGATACAGCCAGACCAGCGTCACCATCAGTGCGAAGGCCGAATACCATTCCATGTATTTTGGCGCGCGGCTGCGGGCGCCCTCTTCGATCATGTGGAAATCGAGCACGAGGTTCATCGCCGCGATGCCGACGACGACCAGGCTGAAGCCGATCCCGATGAGGCCATTGCCGTGGATGTATGGGACGGAGACGCCAAAGAATCCAAGCACCATCGTCGTCATGTATACGAGAAAAATTCCGCCTGTCGCCGCCATGACGCCGGTCATGAAACCCTGGGTCACGCGGATCAGGCGCGTGTAATATGCGGCCAGCATGGCGATCATGACGCCCATCGTGAGCATGACGGCCTGAGTCGCGATGCCCGGATATTGCGCCTCCATCACCGCGCTGATGCCGCCGAGGAAAAGTCCCTCGCATGCGGCCTAGAGAGGCGCGGTGAACGGCGAGGCCTTGCGGACGAATATTGTAACCAACGCGAGCACGAATCCCGCGATCGCGCCGCCGATCATCCAGGGCTTGGCCGCTTCAGGGTTCTCGCCGTTTGCGAACAGGCTCCAGGTGTAACCCCCCGCAAGCAGGAGGATGACCATCAGGATGGTCGTCTTGTTGATGGCCCCCTGGATCGTCATGACTCCCGCGCCGGCGTCAGCGCGTGCCATGGAGCCATCGAAAGTCTTCTCGCCAAGGGCTGGATTTCCGCTTCGCATTAATTCGTCTCCTTCAGTTCTCGCTTCTTGGTGCTAATCCGTTTCGACCATCACGCATCGGCCGTGGACGACCTCGATGGAATTGGTTTTGCACAGTTCGATCGCGGCGGCCGATTCGGCGCCTTCCTGCATCCAGATCCGAGTGATGCCCGCTCCGGCGGCTTCTTCGACAACGCTCTCGGTGATCGCGGGCGGCACGACCAGCACCGCGCCGTCGATATCCGGGATCTCGGTTCGCAGCGAAGCCAGATCCCGATAGCACGGATCGCCTTCGAACTCCGCCGCCTTCGGGTTGATGGCGAAGACGCTATATCCCTTGGCCTTGAGATCGCGATAGACCTTCGCGCCGAACCCCGCGCCGCTCGCCGATACTCCGACAACAGCAATTTTTTTGCCGCCGATGAAACTCTGGATTTTGTTCTCAATGTTCATTGCTTGGATGATCCCGATGATGACTCTGATGATGATTCTGATTCGGAGCCCGATAGATTCTGGCCGCCATAGTACGCCGTGTCGATGTTCTTCATCAGCTTCGGTTACGCCTTGGCGGCGCGCGTCGGAGCTTTTTCGCGGACGATCTTCGCGCCGAGCGCGGCGAGCTTCTCCTCGATCCTCTCGTATCCGCGATCGATGTGATAGACGCGGCTGATGACCGACTCGCCCTCGGCCGCAAGCGCCGCGAGCACGAGCGCCGCCGAAGCGCGCAGGTCGCTCGCCATCAGAGGCGCACCGAGGAGCTTCTCCACGCCTTTGACGCGTGAATCGCCTCCCCGGCCGACGTGGATCTCCGCCCCCATCCGGCGCAGCTCGGCCGCGTGGATGAATCGCTCGGGGTAAATGCCTTCCGTGATGGCGGATTCGCCCTCGGCCAGGCAGAGCAGCGCCATGAACTGGGCCTGCATATCGGTCGGGAAACCGGGATAAGGCAGCGTGTGAATCGTCGTCTTGTGGATCGGCAGACGGCCTCGCGCCCGGATGCCTTCGGAGTGCATCTCAACCTCCGCGCCGGTCTGAATAATCTTCTGGAGCACCGCGTTCATGTGTTCGGCGCGCGCCCCCCGGACCAGCACGTCGCCGCCGGTGATCGCTGCCGCGACGAGGAAGGTGCCGGCCTCGATGCGATCCGGAACGGTCGCGTAACTGATCGGCCGCAAAGTCTCGACGCCCTCGATCTCGAGCGTCGGCGAATCGATGCCCTTGATGTTCGCGCCCATGAGGTTGAGCATGCGCGCGACTTCGCCGACTTCGGGCTCGATCGCCGCGCCGTGGATGATGGTCCGGCCCCGGATGAGCACGGCGGCCATCAGCACATTGCACGTCGCGCCGACCGATGAGCCGAACTCGCCTTCGAGCGAGAATTCAGCGCCCTGCATATTGGAGCCATCGGCGATGACGTACCCGGCTTCAAGCTCGATCTCCGCGCCGAGCGCCTCGAACCCTCGCAAATGCAGATCGATGGGGCGCGCGCCGATCGCGCAGCCTCCGGGCAGAGAAACCTTGGCCCGGCCCAATCGCGCGAGCATCGGCCCCATGACGTAAATCGACGCGCGCATTTTGCGGACCATATCGTAGGGCGCTTCGATGACCGAGAAGTTCGCGCCGTCGATGTTCATGACATCGTCATCGGCCGCGACGTCGGCGCCTAGTTCGCGCAGCACTTCGGCCATGGTTTCGGTATCGCGCAGGCGCGGCACGTTACGCAGCGAGCTGCGGCCGGGCGCGAGCAGGCATGCCGCCATCTGCGGCAGCGAGGCGTTCTTCGAGCCGCTGACCTGAACCTCGCCGCGCAGGGGGACGCCGCCTTCAATGACAATACGATCCATGAATATGTTCTTCGCTGAGGCCGCGCTTAAGAATGTGGGCGGAGCGCAGGGGTTGGGGTTGTTCGTGGACGCGGAGCGGGGTGGACGCGAGTGTTGTGAACTTACGCTCGGCTCCAGCACCTGCTCCATCAAAGCAGAATTCCGAAGCCCGAGACAGTCTGAAGTGAAGCGGTGGACGCGGGGCGCAGCCGCCTAAGGCGTCATGCCCGCCGAAAAAGGATGTGCTCGGGCGGGATCGCCAGGCGGAAGCCGATGCCTCGGACGACTTCGGCGGCGCGCTCTGCGGCGGCGCCCAGTGATGGCCGCAGCCGGTTGATGAGCGTCCGGCGGTGCCCGTCGAGCTGTTGCTCTTCGGGGCCGCCCTCGGGCCAGAGCCGGTGATAAAGCGCCGCGCGCGTGACGACCTCGCCTCGGCGCTCGGCAAGGGCAGAGAGCAGCTCGAAGCTGAGCGGCGGCAGAAGAACCTCGGTGCCTCGCGCATGAACCAGACCGGGCGAGGTCAGGCTGATCTCAAGAAGGATTCCGGCCGTGCTGCTCGCGTCGAGTTTTAGATTCGGCTGACGTTCCGTCTGAGATTCGATGGGACTCGCAATAGTCAAAGGTTGAGGAGCTTGCGCGTTTCCCGACGGCCGAAAATCTTCCGGCATCCGCTCGGTATGAGCTTTTTCAATGCCGCGCGACGGGGTTTTCATGTTTGCCCGGGCGGCATCGAGCAAGGCGCGCGCGGCATCCTGCCCAACCCAATCGACGAGCTGGGCCGAGCCGCAGCTGAGGACCGCCCCAGCATCGTCGATCCCTTCGGCCGCGAGCCGGATAAGCGCAGACCGGTGGACCCCGCCGACCCGCATCTCGGCCAGCCCGAGAGCGGACTCGGGCAGCCCCAGCGGCAGACGCCTCGCAATAAGCCCCAACCCCCGAACCTGCGCCTCGGGTCTGCCGATTGCGGCGGCCAATGCCGCCAACGCCCCGGCCAGCCAGGCGAAGTGCTCGCCGAGCCGGTGCAGACTTCCGTGCATGATATTGAACTTGCGCTCGATCGCTTCGGTCGGAGCGCCCGCAAGCCAATCGCTGAGGATCGCCGAGGCCTGCCAGGCGCGCAACTCCATGCGGCTGGGCGCGCCGTTTCGCCCGATCATCTCGCGGGTCAGGCCGCCCAGAATCTGATCGGCGTCCGGTCCATCTGTTCGGCGCAGCATCTCCCCGATCGCGCGCGCCAGAAGTCGGGTGGGCGGCGGCACGAGCGCGAGGCCGTCCTGGCCATCCTCGGTCATCGCCAGCATCAGCATCAGGTCCGAGGCCGGCACCAGCTGCGGAGCGTGGCACGGGATGAACCGTTCGAGCCCCTGGCGCATGCGAGTGATTGTCGCCGCGCGCAGGCCCAGTCGTGCCGCAATCTCGCCCAGTCCGGTCAGGCTCCAGAGGTCGGTCAGGTCGTCGC
>JAJFLK010000020.1 GCA_021772735.1 Candidatus Sumerlaeota bacterium
CGGCGGTGGTGGCGGTGGCGGAACTACTGGCGGCACCATCTTCGATCCCCTTGGCGGCGGCGGCTCAGGCGGTGGCGGCGGCGGTGGTGGCGGCGGTGGTGGTGGTGGTGGTGGCGGCAGCCAATTCACTACAAACAACGAAGATGCCTCAAGCTTCAATAATCGGCTGACAACGGTTGTGCTCCTGGTGACCCCGACCATCACCTCTGAGAAATCAATCCTTCTTGATATAACTGCTGAACTTGTGGATTTCGAAGGCAATGTCGGGGCTTTCTTCTTCCCGACGCCTGGGACGACCCCAACCTCGATTCAGCCCGATTCTTTCATCGACCCGATTTTCATTCCTGGAGGAACTGGTGCTGGAGGCGGAGGCGGCGGGACAACCGGTCTGACGCTGACCAATCCCAACCCATTTTTTGCCGCGAACATCAACCCGCCAGGATCGATGCTGCAAAGCAGAAAACAAATCATCACAACGGCCAGGATTGAAGATGGCGGAACGATCGTGCTCGGTGGCTGGACCGGCGAGTTCACTCAAGAGCTTACGTCCGGTGTTCCGGTACTCCGCAATATGCCTTATGTCGGCAAGCTCCTGTTTAGCCGAGCTCAGCGGAGCACCAATCGCACGACGCTCCTTATCTTCCTCACGGGTGATTTGATCAAGTAACTTCGACTATCGAGGGAACATATTTCGGCAGGCGAGCCGGAGCCTCTTTGACCCTGCGGGACGATTGAGTCATGGGGGGCTTGACACAACTTCCGCTGCCGTGCTTGAATCCATGCCGTCTTGACGAGTGTTAATCGTTCGTCGGGATTCCTCCCGTTACCCGTTGCAGCCACGTTTTAATCTCGATTGAGCTTCGTGAAAGAGGCGAGCGATCCAAGCCGGGGGGCAACCGTACCGTTAAACGCGCGATCATATCCCAAGCGCGTATCACATCTTCCCATCCGCTTTTACGCGGAATTCCGGTCCTCAATCCGCTACGCAGCCCTTCCCGTTTGTAACGTCGTTGCTCGATTCTAGATGAACTCTCAATTAAAGCTCAATCGCGGGAACTCGGCGCAAGGCGCACGCGAAAGTTCGATGCTCTACCTTCTTGACGGCCATTCACTGACGTTCAAGGCCTACTACGCGATCCGCGGGCTCACGGCTCCGGACGGCTCGTCCGTCGGTGCGGTATACGGGTTCTTTCGGATGCTGCTTCGCCTGATCGAAGACCAGAAGGCTTCGTCGCTCGCGGTGGTTTTCGATACGGGTGGCCCCACTTTCCGCGAAGAACTATACGCCCAATACAAGGCGAACCGAGAGGCTCCGCCGCCTGATTTCCCGGACCAGATGGATTGGATCTGCAGGCTTATCGACGCCCTCGGTATCGCGCGCTACCAGCTTGCCGGCTTCGAGGCCGACGATTTGATTGCGACGATGTCAACCGAGGCGGCAGGGCTCGGGGGGCAGGTCACGATTATCTCGGCCGATAAGGATTTATTTCAACTGGTCGGCCCCCAAGTTCAGATGCTGAGATCCACCAATTCAGGGTTTGAGCGATTTGATGCAGAGGCGGTCCGGGCCAAGCTCGGCATTCGTCCCGAGCAGGTGCCGGATTGGCTTGCCATTGTCGGCGATAGCTCGGACAACATCCCCGGAGTGCCGACAATCGGGGCCAAGGGCGCGGTGAAGTATTTGCACGAGTTCGGCACGCTTGAGAATCTTATCGCGTCGTCCTCGGGCATGAAGAATGTTCGGCAGCGTGAGTCATTGGAAGCCAACATAGAACAGGCTCGCCTCTCGCTCGTGCTCGCGACGGTCAGGCATGATGTTCCGCTCCAATGGTCTCCGGAAGATTGCAACGTTCCCGAGGATCTCTTCAACGCCGAGGTCATAGGGATTCTCCAGCAACTAGGCTTCGATTCGATCCTCGGCGAGAAGGGGATCGACGCCTCTGCGTCGGAGTCAGCTCTGCCCGACGCCGAAGAACAGAGCGTTGATTATCGTCGTGTCACTTCGGCCGAGGAGCTGCGGGCCTGGGTGCTTGCTGCGCTCTCGGCCCCCTTGCTTGCGCTCGATACCGAGACGACGGGCGTTAATTCGCTACGAGATGAACTGGTCGGGATCTCGCTCTCGTACAAGGCGGGGGCGGGAATATACATTCCGGTCGGGCACAATCCGGCCATTGAGACTTCGCCGCAGCTTCCGCTGGATCAAGTGAGAGAAATTCTTAGTCCGATCTTCTCTCCGCTTGAGGGTCAACCGGCCCCTCGCCTGACGGCGCATAACGCCAAGTTTGATTGGGAGATTCTTTGCTGCGCCGGATTCGAGATGGCTTCGCCGGATTTCGATTCGATGATCGCCTCTTTCGTCCTCGATCCGGCTCGGCGGTCTGGTCACGGGCTCAAGGCCCTTGCTTCGGAACTTTGTGGCGTGACCATGCGACCGATCAAAGAGATTATCGGTTCGGGAAGCAACGCGCTGACCTGCGCGGAGGTCGCCTCGGAAGACCTCTATGAATACGCGTGCCGCGATGCTGACGTCACGCTTCGCCTGACCGAACTATTTGCCGATGAGCTCAAGGGAGAGCCGAGGCTTGAGGCTCTCTTCGACGAGATCGAAATGCCCCTGACCCCTGTTTTATGCGATATGGAAACCGGCGGCATCGCGGTCGATCGCGAGCAGCTGCGCCGCCTCTCGGATCTCATGAGCCGAGAGATCCACCGGCTCGGGCGCGACATTACCGAGTTGGCCGGACACGATTTTAATCTCGATTCGCCCAAGCAACTGTCCGTCGTTCTATTTGAAGAACTCGGGCTGCCGCCGGGCAAGAAGACGAAGACCGGATTCTCCACGAACGAGAGCGTGCTCGAATCGCTCGCCCCGCACCATCCGATAGCCGAGAAAATCCTCGAATATCGCTCCAATACAAAGCTGCGGTCGACATACGCCGAGGCTCTGCCCAAGCAGATCAATCCTGCGACGGGCCGAATCCATACTTCTTTCAATCAGACCATTGCCCAGACCGGGCGGCTTTCATCGACTTCGCCCAACCTTCAAAACATACCGGTGCGCAGCGAGCTCGGGCGCGAGATTCGCCGTGCTTTTATTCCCGACGCGCCGGATCATGTTTTCATTGCCGCTGATTACTCCCAAATCGAATTGCGTGTTCTCGCTCATTTCAGCGCCGATCCCAGGCTTGTCGAGGCCTATGCCGTGGGGTCTGACATCCACGCCATGACGGCCGCGAGCGTTTTCGGGGTCGAGCCCGAAGAGGTCACCTCTGAGATGCGGGCCAAGGCGAAGATGGTCAATTTCGGAATCATCTATGGGATCAGCGCCCATGGGCTGGCGACCCGGCTCAAGATCGGGCGAGGCGAGGCGGCGGCTATCATCGATGCTTACTTCAAGACCTACCCGGGTGTGCGCGCCTGGATTGATGACTTGCTCGATGCGGCCCGCCGTGATGAATTTGTCGAAACTCTGATGGGACGCCGCCGGTGCCTGACTGATATCAATGCCCGCAATGGTCAGCTGCGAGCAGCCGCAGAGCGGATTGCCGTGAACACTCCAATTCAGGGCACAAGCGCGGACATGATTAAGATCGCGATGATCCGGGTTGCGCGCGGGCTTGCCGAAGCCGCACCCCGGGCACGTATGGCGCTCCAGATTCACGATGAATTGATGTTCTCTGTCCCTGAGGTCGAGGCCGAGGCCTGCTCCGAGTTCGTGATCAAAACGATGCGCGATGCGCTCCCGCTCGACGTTCCGATCGTTGTGGACGTCAAAACCGGCCGGAACTGGGCGGATTGCAAATGACAATTATCCTTGGAATTACCGGCTCATTCGGAAGTGGTAAATCAACAGTCGCTTCTATGTTTGGAGACTTGGGAGTCCCCGTCATGGACGCGGACGTCGCCGCCCGCGATGCGGTCCGCGTGGGTTCTCCGGGCCTTGCGCAAATCGTTGATGCTTTTGGCGAAGATGTGCTCGCGGAGGACCAGGGGCTCGACCGCAAAAAGATGGCCGCCATCGTCTTCGACGATCCCGAATCCCGGGGAGTTCTCAATGCAATTGTTCACCCGAGGGTGGGACTGGCCATGACCACGTTCATTCAGGAGCACTCCGCGGACCCTCTGGTTGCCTTGGAAGTCCCGCTGCTTCTTGAAGGTCGAACTCGCTTGATGGTGGATAAAGTATTGGTCGTGACGACGACGGAGGATGCCCGAATCGAGCGGTTGTCAGGATCGGGATACAGCGAAGAGGAGATCGCCGCGCGTCTAAGCACGCAGATGCCTCAGGAAGAGAAAGTCAATCTGGCCGATTTCGTCGTCTCCAATGATGGCGACCTGGATGGTACGCGCCGCCAGGTTTGTGATATCGCCCAGGAGATGGGCGTAAGTCAGGCGCGGGGAGATGGGGAACTTTGTTCGCCGCAGCCCTCGCCGGACCGCAAAAGCGAATAGGAAAAGAATTTACCTCACAAGACGCTCCGAATCGGGGCGATGCAAGATCACAAGGAGAATGCAAAAGTGGCTGAGAAGAAACGAAAGACATCAGGAAATATCGCGCCGAGCGCCAAGCTCGTCAGCGAAATAGGTAATAAAAAAGCCGCGGCACGAAATAACGCCCCGCCAAAGCCCCCGACGCCCGGCAAACGCGCGTCGTCCCCGCCGCCGCCGAAGGTTCGGCAGCGCGAAAAATTCAGCGCCAGTCAGCCGGATCGACCCCCGCGGCCAAACCGAGTTCGCAGGGTTGGGGATCTAACGGGTAACCGTGCCCGTGGAGGCAGTCGTCCGCGTCCCCAGGAGGAAGAAGAGCGCAACGAAATTACGAGCGAGAATTCGGACGGCGGAATCGATCTCAATGCGTTGAAGCGAATGAAAATCGCTGAGCTGAACAAGATCGCCAAGGATCTTGAGATCGAGAATTATACGAATATGGGCAAGCAGGATTTGATATTCAAAGTCCTGCAGACCAACGCGGAGAAGGAAGGGAATCTTTACGGAGAGGGTGTGCTGGAAATCCTCCCCGATGGATTCGGTTTTCTGCGCTCGCCAGGGTTCAACTACTTGCCGGGCCCCGATGACATCTATGTGTCTCCCTCCCAGATTCGGCGATTCAATCTTCGCAAGGGCGATACCATCACGGGGCACATGCGCGCGCCCAAGGAATCCGAGCGGTATTTTGCCCTGCTGAAAGTAGATTCGATCGATTATGAACCGCCCGAACTGGCGGCCGATGTCATTCTGTTTGAGAATCTCACGCCCCTCTATCCCGAGGAGCCACTCATTCTTGAAGTCGAATCGGATAATTATACGAATCGCGTGCTGGATCTTATGGCGCCGCTCGGCAAAGGGCAGCGGGCCTTGATTGTCGCGTCACCCCGGACCGGCAAGACGGTAATTATGCAAAGCATCGCAAACGCCATCACGCATAACTATCCGAACGTGTATTTGATGGTCCTGCTGATCGACGAACGGCCCGAGGAAGTGACCGACATGGAGCGCACCGTCGATGGCGAGGTCATTTCCTCGACGTTTGACGAGCCTGCGGAGCGTCATGTTCAGGTCGCGGATATGGTCATCGAAAAGGCCAAGCGGCTGGTCGAGCGCAAGCACGACGTGGTGATCCTTCTCGATTCGATCACGCGCCTCGCACGCGCATACAACTCCACGGCGCCTCCGAGCGGAAAAATCCTCTCGGGCGGCATCGATTCAAACGCGTTGCACAAGCCCAAGAGATTCTTCGGCGCGGCCCGCAATATCGAAGAGGGCGGCTCGCTTACAATCATCGCCACGGCTCTGGTCGAAACCGGCTCGCGCATGGACGACGTCATTTTCGAGGAGTTCAAGGGCACGGGTAATCTTGAGGTCCATCTGGATCGTAAGATGTCGGATCGTCGAACTTATCCGGCCATCGACATCGCACGCTCGGGAACGAGGAAGGAAGAACTGCTTCTTCCTCACAATACGCTGCAACGCATCTGGCTGCTGCGTAAGATCCTGAACGAGCTCAATACCGTCGAGGCGATGGAGTTTCTGCTCGAAAGAATGCGGAAGACCGAGAACAATGAGGAATTCCTGGATTTGATGAATCAGTAAAAGGCTCCGAGCGGTGTATGTTGCTGATTCCGGCTCCTCTTGACGTAAACCCCCTGAATTCGAGGAATATGTGGGGTGAGCCTGCCGCCTGAGGGCCGGGCCGCGGTGGGCGAGCTCGCAGGGGTCTCCTGCCTGACGGCTAACACAACTCGGCCCGCGGCCCAAGAGACTTCCGAGATGAACACGGAAAAACCATCCATTCTCGTGATCGATGACGAGCCGAGCCTGCTTCGGTACTTTGAGTATAATATCCGGAGCCTGGGCTATCCCGTACGCACGGGGGGATCGATCACCGAATTATTCGCTATTTTGGAAGAGGAGGAATTCGCCGTCCTCCTGCTGGACTTGATGCTCCCCGAGGGCGAATCGATCGATAAAATCCCCCGCCTGGTCAAAGCCTATCCGCGCCTCAGCGTCGTGCTTGTCACAGCACACGGCACGATCAAGAAGGCCGTGCATTCGCTCAGGCACGGCGCGGTCAACTTCGTTCAAAAACCCGTCAACCCCGAAACGCTCGAAAGCATTCTTGAGAACGCGGTCCAGATCTGGAGCCTCAAAGTCGAGAACGTGAAGCTTCGGCGCCGTCTTGAACCGGTCGGCGAATTCCACGGAATGATCGGTCAAAGCGACGCCATGCAGCGAATATACGAGATGATCGAATCCGTCGCGGCCACGGTTTCGCCCGTTATGATCACTGGCGAAAGCGGGACCGGCAAAGAGCTGGTGGCCCAAGCCATCCACAAAAGCGGCCCGCGCAAGCGCAGTCCGTTCATTGCGATCAATTGCGCCGCGATCCCGCGAGATCTCCTCGAAAGCGAACTTTTCGGCCATGAGAAGGGCGCCTTTACCGGAGCGATCGACCAGTATCAGGGCTGTTTCGAGCGGGCGAACAAGGGGACGCTTTTCCTCGACGAGATCTGCGAGATGGACGTCGGGTTGCAGGTTAAACTTCTCCGCCTTATACAGGAGCAGAGTTTCTTTCGGATCGGCGGCACCCAATTGATTCAGGTCAATGTTCGTATCCTGGCCGCGACGAACAAAGATCCGATGCGGATGGTCCAGGAGGGTAAGTTCCGAGAGGATCTTTTCTACCGCCTTAATGTTCTTCCGATTCATCTTCCCCCGCTCCGCGATCGCCGCGAAGATATCGGACACATCGCGACAAAATATCTTCATCAGATCGCAGAGCAGAACGATCGAGATTTCCTGGGGTTTGAGATTGACGCCTTGGAGACACTTGAGAACTACCCTTGGAGCGGAAACGTCCGAGAGCTTTGTAACGTCATTGAACAGGTCGTTGTCTTGAATGAAGCCGAGCGCGTCACGGTGCAGATGCTTCCGGATCGAATACGGGCCGGCGAAACTGACGATATCCTGGGGGCTGGCACGGCGGCCGCGCCGACCGCCGTCCAGAATGTCTCCGCGCCTGCAGCACAGGCAAAAGTCCGCCCGTTCTGGAAGGTCGAGCGCGATGAGATTCAGCGGGCGCTCGACATATGCAACGGGAATGTTCAAGAGGTTGCTCGACGACTGGAGATTTCAGCGGCGACGCTATATCGCAAAATTGAAAAGTACGGCCTCGTCAAATGAGCCCGCGTCCCGCGCCATCAACCCCCGGCGCCGCCGGCGCAGAAAAGCACCCCGATATTATCGTCGAATTCTCGCCCGAGATGCCGTACTCCGAAGTCGTGCGCGCGGGTAAGAAATTTATCGAAGCGGCTCGCCGTCGCGTAATTGAATCTAATCTGAAATCGCCACCGCGGACCGTCATGCGACGTTTCACGCGGTTCCATGACGATCTTTTCCGCGCGCTGCATCGGCATCTGGTCAAGAAGTGGGAGGCCACGGGCGAGGGGTCTCCCGGCTCGATTTGTGTGATCGCGCTCGGCGGTTACGGCCGGCGCGATCTGTGCCTGTGTTCGGATTTGGACCTGCTGTTTCTCATCGGCCCCAAGGCCGGGCGCCAGGAAGCGTTCGTCAAAGAGTTCCTTCACGTCTTGTTTGATTGGAAGCTTGAGGTCGGGTATGCCGTTCGCCGCCAAGAGGATTGCCTCGAATCGATCGGTGTCGATATAGAATCAGCGACGGCGATGCTTGAGAGTCGTTATCTCATCGGCAGCCGCCCTCTGTGGCAGCATTTTCATGAAGTGTTTGTCCGGACGCTTCGCGGTTCCGGCCGGCGTTGGTATCTGGCGTCCAAGGAGAAAGAATGGGAGGAGCGTCTCCAGAAAAGCGACGCGTCGGTTTACCTCCTCGAGCCCAATTTAAAGGAATCGGCGGGCGGCCTTCGCGATTTGCATTCGCTGCAATGGGTTCTTACGCTGATCAAAGGCGCCCCGGAACTCTCTCAACTGGTCGAGCTTGAGCTATGCACGGAGCTCGAATACAAGCAACTGCGCCTGGCAGAAGAGTTCATGCTTCGCCTTCGCAACGAGCTTCACGCCATATCACCACGCAAGACCGACATGCTTACGTTCGGGGCTCAAGTCGAGCTCGCGGCTCGGCTCGGTTACAAGCCGAACGATCAGCAGCTTGGCGAAGAGCAGCTGATGCGGCATTACTACCGCCGCGCCCGTCGAATATGGAAATTTTGCAGTCGGTCGTTTTTCATGCTCGTCCGATCTGAAAAGAGTCGACTCGGCACCATGATCGGTTCCTTCAGACGCAAGAAGATCGACAATCACTTCTACAGTCAATCGGGCGTCATCTTTCTGGACGAAAAGCACGAGGATTATTTTCGGAAAGATCCGCGCCGCATCATGGAGCTGTTTGCCCATGCGCGCCGCAGTTCGCTTCGCGTCAGCCCGCGCACGCTCGACGCCATAGAGCGGCTTGTTCCCGAGCTCCGAAGCGATGTCCCCGAAGATCCGAGCAACCACAAGAATTTCATCGAAATCTTAAAGGGACGATCCGGCGTCTCCCGGACGCTATCGGATATGCACGATAGTGGATTCCTGTGCCTTTACATTCCGGAGTTCGAGAACGTCCATTGCATGGTTCGCATGGATCATTACCACCGTTATACGGTGGATGAGCATCTCCTGAAATCCGTCGCGATGGTCGAGGAACTTCTCGCGGAGGGAGGCGAGGTTGTTTCGCACGCTTCGAAGATTGCGGCTCGTATCAAGCGCCTGGACCTGCTTCATCTTGCTTTGCTGCTCCATGACGTCGGCAAGGGGCACGGCAAGGGCCATGCGATTCGTGGAGGGCAGATCATTCAGCGTGTGGGCCAGCGTATGGGCTTCGTCGAGGAGGATGTCGAGATCCTCCGTTTCCTTGTCTTATCGCACTTGAAGATCAATCACGTCTCTCAACGTCGCGATCTGGAAGATCCGAGAGTCGCCCTGGATCTTGCCGGCGATGTTGGTACGCCTGAGAAGCTTGATCTGCTCTACATCCACTCGGTCTGCGATCTGATGGCCGTCAGCCCGGACGCCATGAACGAATGGAAGGCGACGCTCTATGAGACCCTCTATCGAGTGACTTCGGCCCGTTTCGAAGATAAGCAGGCTGCGTCCACGCCGCCTTCGAGCCATCGCAGGCCGTTGGCCGATAAAGTCATCTCTTTCCTGGAATCGCAATCCGGGGCGAAGCGAGAATCGAAATCTGAGCGCGAAGAAATTCTGAACGATGTCCTGGATTTTCTCAAGAGCGTTCCCGAGCGTTACCTCCAGACGACTCATCCGGAGTACATTACGGAGCACTTCGAGATGGTGCGGGGTCTTGATGAGAAAACATGCGTTCTCTGGAAGCTCGACGCGGGGCAGGGGAGCAGTCAGTTGACGGTTTGTTCCTCGGACGTTCCCGGCTCTTTCGCGATGACGTGTGGCGCTCTCGCGGTCAAGGATATCAATGTCCTTTCGGCCCAGATATTCTCGACCCTCGATGGGCATGCGATTAATCGGTTCGAGGTATCGGATTGGCGTGGCCTGCCACTGCCGACTGGATTCCGCCTTGAGCGGCTCCGGAGCGATTTGAACCAGGTTTTTCTCGGGCGCAAATCGATGGAGGAATTGGTCGAGAAGTATCACAAGCATCTGGCCCGCAGGCTTCCCATGCATGCGCCGCGGCCCGTTGAGATCCGCATCGATAACGAGGCATCTGAGCGATATACGATTCTTGAAATCAGAGCCGGCGATCGCCTCGGTCTGCTCTATTCAATCGCGACTCAGCTGGATGCTCATAAACTCAACATACACAGGGCGATGCTTACGAGCGAGGCCTACGGGGTCGTGGATGTCTTTTACCTGACCGATCTCGAATACAACAAGCTCCGTGACGAAGCTGCGATCGGGAGGCTTAGAGCCGATCTTGAGAAGGCGCTAGAGGATCAGGCACAGCCTTTGAAGGGGGCAGACACCGCCCCATAGATTTCTCGCGTCTGCCGATCGCCTCCTGCATTGGCGGACCTCAGAGGCGCGCTTGACACGGCCCGATCCTCAGGCGAAACTGAAGACGTGAGCACGCCGAGGCGTTTTCAAAGACGGGCTTTTTTCATGACAGAAGTATCGGACAGCGGCACGAATCTCGATCGGACCCTCTGCACGGAGGGTCTCTTTAAGTCTTATAGCGGGCGAGCTGTCGTCGACGACGTGAGCATCTATCTGCGTCGCGGCGAGATCGTAGGGTTGCTTGGTCCGAACGGTGCGGGAAAGACAACCACCTTCAATATGGTCGTCGGCATTACGCGGCCGGACCGGGGCCGGATTGTTCTTGAGGGCGAGGATCTCACCGGGCTTCCGCTTTTCAAACGCGCTCGGCTTGGCCTGGGCTATCTCTCGCAGGAGACCTCGGTTTTTCGCAAGCTCACCGTGAGGCAGAATGTCATGGCTATCCTTGAGGTCATGAGCCTGAGCCGTGCGGAGCGTAATTCTCGGCTTGAGGAACTGCTTGACGATCTGGGCATCGCCCATCTCTCGGGGCATGTGGCCAATACGCTTTCCGGCGGCGAGCGCAGGCGGCTTGAGATCGCGCGGGCGCTCGCCTCGCAGCCCCGATTCATGCTTCTGGACGAGCCTTTTTCCGGAGTCGATCCCAAGGCTGTGCAGGAGATTCAGGAGATTATTTATCAGATGTGCGATCGCGGGCTCGGGATACTCATCACCGATCATAGCGTCCGGGAGACACTCGCCGTCACGGATCGATCGTATATTATCCACGACGGCAAGATTTGCGTTTCCGGCAATCCGGAGGAAATTGTTAATGATCCCGAAGCACGTCGCCTCTATTTGGGCGAAGATTTCTATATTCAGCTGCCAGAGAGCAGGAAAAATCGTTCACGCCCCGGCGGTGAGAGCGAATCGTCGGAGGGCAAGAAGGGAGAGCGAGTTTCGACTCTGTAAACTCGCCCGGCGGGGAGCGCCGAGCCGCCAGGCAATCCAGGAATTGGAAGGGCGTAGGGCCGTTTTCAAATCATCTTAATCAATCGGGGGATCAGACAAATAATGGCAATTCAGATCACCGGACGTCACGTTGAAGTCTCACCTCAGGACAGACAATATATCGAAAAGAAGATAACTCGCATCGCCAAGCACATCGATCACGTAGACGATGTCTCGGTCATTATCTCCGCCGAAAAGCATTTGCACGTCGCGGAGATTAATTTTCGGGCTCGGACCATCCACGCCTTTGCGAAAAGCTCGGATTCCGGCATTCGCGCCGCCGTCGATAAATCGATCGACAAGGTGGAATTGCAAGTGACGCGATCCAAAGATAGGATGGCGGGCAACAAGAAACATGCGGGACGCAGGCCTCAGCCAGATCTGACCGAAGAGGCCTCCTAGTTTCGCCCGAAGGTGAGGGGCGTTGCCTTTGCATTTTCTGACCGGTCCGGCGGGCCTCCGCGCCGGGGCGAGATGGGCCGCGCGGTGTTGAATCTTATGCAGCCTCTTTCGAGCCGGATCTGGGGACTCCTCGATGGACGCCCCGCCTCTGATCGCGCCGTCGTGGTTCTCGCCTCCCTATTTGCCATTTGTGCGCCGCTTTATTGCTCGGCGCAGGAGCATCCGCTCACCGAATCTCCTTACGATTCACTTGCGCCATATCGCCGGATTCTATGGGTCAGCCGCTGGGAATACAGCACGGCCGAAGATATCGAGCGCATCTGCACCAACGCCGCGTCGGTCCGATTCACAGACCTGCTGTTTCAAGTTCGCGGCGAAGGGACCGTGTTCTTCAACAGTCCATACGAGCCCTGGGCCTGGGAACTGAGCGGTCGGGGTCCTGCGGGCACGGGAGCCAATCCGGGCTGGGATCCTCTAGCCGTCGCGATCAGGGAGTGCCGCCGGCGCGGGCTGCGCATCCATGCTTACGTGAACACGCTCCCGGCCTGGGCGCAGTCCGTTGATCCGCCTGCGGGATCGGGCCAGATTTACGCATCCCATCCAGATTGGCTGATGGTCGACAAGAGCGGCCGCGCGATGAAGCCGCGCGGGTTCTATGCCTTCGTCGATCCCGCGCTGCCCCAAGTCCGGCGACATCTGGCCCGTCTGGTCGGCCGGCTCGTGAGTGATTACCCGGTCGATGGCGTCCACCTCGATTACATCCGTTACCCTTTCGAGCGGGGCGAGTATTCGTATCAGGATCGTGTCGTGCGCGATTTCCGCAGGTGGTATGGCAAGTCGCCCGATGAAGATCCGCGTCAGTGGAACGAGTTCCGCAGGCGGCAGATTACCGACACGATCAAGGAGATTCGCGATGCGATTCGCTCAACTCGCCCCGGAGTCGAGCTGAGCGTGGCCGTGATCGCCGATCTGCGCAAGAGCCGCGATCTCGGAGCTCAGGACGCCGTCGGATGGCTGGAGATGAACTACGTCGATGCCATCGTTCCGATGTCCTATGCTGAAACCATGGACGAATTCCGGCCGCTTGCCCGCCCTTACATCGACGCGTCGATCCGCGATCGGGTGTGGCTCGGCATCCTCGCAGAGCCTAAGAATAAGGCTCTTTTCGAGCAGGCCCGCGTTGGCGCCGCAGCCAGAACTTCCGGTGTGGCTTTTTTCAGTTATTCGAACATTTTCAAGGGCCACAAGGCAGGGCCCAAAGCACGCGAATTATATCAACTGTTTACCGGAGTCGGGGCGCCGGAATCCTCTGTCGGTTTGGTACGCCGGGTGCGACCGGAGCCGGGGCGTCATCCGCACAAGCGGCGGATCAGGGAACTCAAAATTCGAGTGAATTCATGAGCACATCTCAGAGTCCCAGCCCCGAGAGGCTCGAAAGTTTCTGGGCTTATCGTGAGCACATAAAGGCCGAGATGGGCCGAGTATGGCAGCCTCGATCGGCTGAATCCGAGGCTGAATATCACCCGACCCCGATGGGGGTGACCACGCTCGATGAACGGCTTCTCCAGGCGATCTGGGCGAATCAACTGCTTCGTCCCGAGGGACTGCGTTTGGCCGATGGTCGTCCCGTGCGAGTGCTGGATCAGGGGCGTTGGAATGGCTCGGCCGGTCCTGATTTCCGTGATGCGCGGCTCATGATCGGTCCCGATCTCATAACCGGGGATATCGAAATTCATCTCAAGGCGCGCATGTGGCGCACTCACCGGCACGATTCGGACCTGGACTACAACGGCTGCATTCTTCATGTCGTTCTTGAGATCGACGACGACCTGATCTGCGACACGTTACATAATGGTCGCGAGCTGCCACGGATTGAGCTCGAGCCGTTTCTGTTCCCCGATATGGATACCATCCGCCGCTCGATGACGCCGGACGATTACCCCTATGAGCGACCGCCCGCAGTCGGCAAGTGCCACGACCTTATGACTTCGCTTGAGCCGGAATTTGTTGCGGACTTCCTGGACCGCGCGGGAGATGAAAGATTTTTTGCCAAGGTTCGGCGGCTTGAAGAGCTCGCCGCGTCGACCGACAAGGAGCAGGTATTTTTCCAGGCGATTATGATGGCGCTCGGAACGGGTGCGACAAAATCGCTTTATTACCTTCTGGCAAAGCGTGCGCCGTTGCGTGAACTGATCGACTACGCCGAAGAGCTCGAACCGGCCGAGCGACGCATGGGTATCGAATCGATTCTGGTCCATGTCGCGGGGCTGGCGATCCACGCGGATGATCTTGGAGAGGCGCCTCCCGAATCCCTTCAATATGCCCGGCAGCTCGATCTGCATTGGGCCCGCTTCGAGCCGTATTGGGCGGATCGCAGTCTGGCGCCGACCCGACGATGGTTCCGCGGAATCCGGCCGGTGAATTTCCCGCCGCGTCGCCTGAGCGCGATCGCGCAGATTCTTGCCGGCGCGATCGGAGACGAGAAGCCGCTTTTGGGTGGACTTTACGGTCTGCTCCTCGATGCCTCAGAAGAGCTGGCCCGTGCCCCCGCGAAGCGGCGTATCCATCCCGTCATTCGGCGCCTCGTCGATCGTTTCCGCCCGCAGACGCCCGGAGACTTCTGGCTGACGCACTATTCACTGACAGCACGTCCGTCCGCGCAGGAGATGGCGCTGATCGGAGAATCGACGGCCCGATCGATTGTTTTCAACGCCGTTGTTCCGGCGCTGGCGATGCAGGCGCGCGCCGAATCCGATAGCAATGGCGAGGATGCGGCGCTTCGCCTCTTTGCGATCTTTCCTCCGCTCCAATCCAATCACATCACGCAGTTCATGACCGCGAGATTGTTTGGCGAATCGGACCGTGCCGCCGATCTGCTCACGACCGAGCGTCGCAGGCAGGCAATGTTTCAGATCTTCCACGCCTGCTGCATCGGCGAGGAGCGCCATTGCGATCTTTGCTACTATCTTACCGACAGCGCCGGAGCGATGAAGTCTGATTGATTGGTCGGAACCCGGATCCTTCGCGGATCGATTACGAGTATTTTCTGATCAATTGCTGGAGCTCGGCCAGGCGGGTGTTCGCCGCCATTGTCACGCCGGCAAGGTCGTCGCAGTGCTTCTTGAAGACTTCGTTATCGGTGGCCTGCATGGCGAGCAGTTGAAGCCGCCCCTGGATCGTCGCAAGCGGCTGGCTGAGTTCGTGCAGCAGGTGCCGTGCCTCGGTCGCCATGGTCTGGATGCTCATCCCGGTCTCTTCAAGCTGGCGCAGGCTTTGAAGCTTCTGGGCCGTCTGGAATTGGTAGACAAAGAACGCATATGGGGCGTCTTTGCCCAAGATGCATGAAAATCCGGCTTCCACCAATTTCTCCTGTTCGTCTGTCGGCGATCCATTCGCTGAGAGTCCAATCAAGGGAGCCCCATCGAGCCGCTCCGAATCCCTGGCCTTCGTGGCGAAGGCAATCGCTTCACTCGAATCCACGTCGATAAGCACGCCTGCCAGCGGTTGACTTCGGAGATGTGCTAACGCCCGATCGACGTCGTCGAAACGGCTGATTAGGAAGCCCTGCTTTTCGAAGAACCGGTCGAGGTCACTTAAGTTCCTGCTCGATTCATTGTCGCCTGCGGTTAGATGTAGAATCCCGTGATTCATTTGCGCCCCCCTGTGGTTGTTGTTTCGATTGCTCCGCCGCGGGGTGCGCAATGAGCCGCAAGCCTCTCTGACAGAGCTCCCAGAGTCTCCGCAGCGTCGAGAGCCTCACTCGCCGAATTGCCCCGGCCGAACGAAATTCGGATGCCGCCGGAGGTCTGCTCGGTGTTGAGCCCCATGGCCGTCAGGACGTGAGACGGCTCGATCACGCCCGATGAGCATGCCGAGCCTGCCGAAATCGCAATCCCCTCCAGGTCCATGCCGACGACCAGGTCTGCGCTGTCGATGCCGGAAATGCTCAGGTTCACGATGCCCGGAACTTTGTGGGCCGTCGCGCCGTTGATGATGTAGGGGGTCCCCAGTGCGTCGAGCTTTTGCAGGAAAGCGCCTTCGAGGGCCGAGAGTCGCGAATTATTTTTCTCAATGTCCTGCGCCGCGAGTTCAAGGGCGCACGCGAAGCCCGCGATTGCCTGGGGGACTTCGGTTCCCGCGCGGCGGCCCTTTTCCTGGTGCCCGCCGTGGACGAGCGATTCGATACGCGTGCCATCGCGAACGTAAAGCAGGCCGGCGCCTTTGGGGCCGTATGTTTTATGAGCCGCGAGCGACAACAAATCGCACTGCGCCGTGATCTGGGCCAGGACTATTCGCCCGGCAGCCTGCACGGCATCGGTATGGAACTGCGCCCCGGCGGCGCGGGCGATCTCCGCAATTTCGGCGAGGGGCTGCCGGATGCCGGTCTCGTTGTTTACCGCCATGACGCACACAAGATCGGCCCCGCCCTCGCATGCCCCGGCGATGGCGTCCGGCTCGATCAACCCGTCGGTCCCTGGCCGTACTTCGCGCAAATGAACCCAATCAAATTTCTCGTCCAGATATCGCGCGGTATGTCGAACGCAATCGTGCTCGATTGCCGAGATAACCAGGCGAAACGGCTTGCCGGGTGTCCGCATCGCGGCGCCTTTGAGGGCGAGGTTGTTGGCTTCGGAGGCCGAGGCCGTCAGGACGATCTCCGAGGGCGAAGCCCCCAGAACCTGAGCGATCCGTGAGCGAGCCTCGTTGATGATCGCGCGCGAGCGTCGCCCGGCCTGATGGACGCTCGAAGGATTGCCCCAGGCTTCGCCCGCGATTTGCATGGCTTCGGCGACCTGCTCATCGAGCGGCGTCGTCGCGCAGTGATCCAGGTAAATCATTGAATTCTCGTCCGCTCCTCCGTCCGTTCGGCTTCGTCTAATCCGCCGACGGCGACATCGCTGAAAATATCACGCGTCGAGCCGGGCTTTGAAGTGAAAGCATCCAAACAGAAGATTGCATGCCTGGTTGTAGAGGCGGCCTTTTCGCGCCCATGTTCCCGTCATTGACCACGCGACAGCCGAAATGGATGATGGCACCCGACCCCCCACTAGAGTGAAGCAGGCACGAATGCCCGCCGAAGTGGGGTCGCCTCGGGGAGGGGAGTAATCGATGTCCGAAGATCATGGCGTGACCCGCCGCAAGTTTCTCGGAAGTGCGGCCGCCGGCGCGCTCGTCGCCGGATTCCCCACTGGAGCTGCAAAGGCGGAGGAGGGCGAAGCGCCTGCCCAGGCCGACAATCGTGCGCCGAGCGATGTCATCAACGTGGGCTTTATCGGCGTCGGGGTGCGCGGCAAGCAACTGATGGAATACGCCGGCTTCCCCAGCCCGGAGTCTTCGCGCGATCGAGGCCGCGGCCGAAATCGAAGATCAGGCGCGCGTAGCAGCGAGACCGACAACCTGCCCCGTTCGCTCAATATCCGCTGCCTCGGCGTGAGCGATCTTTATAGGGGGAACCTGGATTGGGGCCGGGCGGCCGGCGGGCGCGGCTGCAAGACGTATCCCAATTATGAAGACCTGCTGGCCAACCCGGAGATCGATGCCGTTTTCATCGCGACGTCGGATCATAACCACGCGCCGATCGGCATCGACGCCGCGAGTGCCGGCAAAGCGATCTATTCGGAGAAGTGTTTCGCCAATTCAATTCCGGCCGCCAAGGAATATCGCGATGCGGTTCGTAAGGCAGGCGTCGTTTTTCAGCTCGGCCACCAGACGCGAAGCGGATCGTTGATGGCCGGCGCGCATGAGGCTCTGGGCGGCGTCGGGCCCGATGGGCTGCTCGGCAAGGTGACGTTGATCGAAACCTATACTCATCGCAATACGCCGAACGGTGCCTGGATCTATCGCATCCCTCGCGATGCGTCTCCGGAGACAATCGATTGGAAGCGGTTCCTCGGCAAGGCGCCTAAGCGTGATTTCGACCCCGACCGATTCTTCCGGTGGCGCAAGTATTGGGATTACGGCACCGGGCTTTTCGGCGACCTGCTGACCCACGAGATGGACGCCGTTCAGCACGTCTCCGGCCTCGGCATCCCCGATACGGCCACCGCCAATGGCGGCATTTATTTTTGGACCGATGACGGCCGCGAAACGCCGGACACATTGCAGGTCTCCCTGAACTACGAGGATGCCGGCGTCGTGGCTCTCTATACGGCCACGCTGGCAAACGGCTGGCGGCGCGAACAGAAGTATTTCGGCCGCGATGCGACGATGGACCTCTCGGGCGGGCGGGCCCGCGTTTATATCGACGCCGATTCGGATCGCTATGCCGAACGCATCGAAAAGGGCGAATGGGAGATCCCCGTCGGTAATGAGGCGGATCGCGCGGCGCTGGAAAAGATTCGCGCCGAGACTTCGGACACGCGGCGCTGGACGATCGATAAGGGCATTTACGTCGATATCATCGACGGCCGCGAAGTGAACGTTACGGCGTTGCATATCCTGAATTTCGTCGAGTCGATCCGCGCTGGAAACCTGAATACAAACTGCAACCTCGATCTCGCATTCGAGGAAGCCATCACCGCACATATGTCCAAGCTGGCATTCCTTCGGGGCCGCCGAGTCCGATGGGATCGCAAGAACGAGAAGGTCGTCAGCGACGGATGAGGTGTGGCGCGAATCGGCGCAGGCCATGAGCCATAAGAATGCGAGACGAGATCGACTGGAAAGCGGAACAAGAGCGAGACGAAAGCGAGATTAGAACGATGTCCGAGCGCCTGGTATCAAGACGTTTCTTCCTCGGTGGCGCCGCTGCCGCCGGGTTCGGCATGCCGGTGCTGACCTGGCTTACGCCGCGTTCGAGCTGGGCCGGCTTGGCATCGGCCGCGCCCTGGCACCGGACGATGAACGCCATGGGAACGCTCGTAAATATTTCGATCTTCGGCGAGTCGGCCGAGAAGGCACGGGAAGCCACGCGCGACGCATTTGCCGAGATTCGATTGATCGATTCGCTGATGAGCACGCACCGTCGATACAGCATGCTTTCGAGGATCAACCGCCGG
>JAJFLK010000191.1 GCA_021772735.1 Candidatus Sumerlaeota bacterium
GCCGCAGACGCCATGCACGCTGATCGCGCCGACGGGATCGTCGATCTTCAATTTCGTATCGAAGATGATGACCGAGAAGACGACGATGATGCCGGCGATCGCGCCGATGATAACCGCGCTGCCCGTGCTGACCGACGCGCATGGCGCCGTGATGCCGACCAACCCGGCCAGGCAACCGTTCAGCGCCATCGTCACGTCTGGTTTGCCGAACTTCGCCCATGAGGTGAACATCGCGGCGACCGCGCCGGCGGCAGCGGCCAGGGCCGTCGTCACGGCGATATGCGCGACGCCATCGACTGCGGCCAGGGTCGAGCCCGCGTTGAACCCGAACCAGCCGAAGAACAGGATGAATACGCCGATCGAGGCGAGCGGAATGTTGTGGCCGAGGATGACATTCACCTTGCCGCTGCCCGAGTACTTGCCCGTGCGCGGGCCGACGATGATCGCGCCCATTAGGGCGGCCCATGCGCCGACCGAGTGGACGACCGTCGAGCCGGCGAAGTCCCGCATGCCCATGCCGCCGAGCCATCCGTTCGGACCCCAGATCCATGAGCCGGCAATAGGATAGATCAGCGCCGTCAAGACGATCGAGTAACAGAGATAGGCCGTGATCTTGGTTCGCTCGGCCATGGCGCCGGAGACAATCGTCGCGGCCGTCGCGGCGAAGACGACCTGGAAGAACCAGGCCGCGCTCTCTGCATTGTCGTTGCCCTTGCTCGCGTGGCCAAGAAACAGAAATGCTTTATCGAACGAAAGAAATCCGCTGCCGTTCGCGCCATACATGATCGCGTAACCGATCGCCCAGAAGCACAGCGCGCCCAGAGAGAAGTCCATCAGGTTTTTCATCATGATGTTGCAGGCGCTTTTGGCCCGAGTCAGTCCGGTCTCGACCATAGCGAACCCGGCCTGCATCAAGAACACGAGCACGGCGGCCAACAGCAGCCAGATGATCGTCGCGGTATCCTGAGTGAGATAAGCCGGCGTGGATTGGACGACCGCGTCTGTGATCATTGCGTCAACGGCCGTCGGGATCGCCTCAGCGGCGGCCGCGGCGCCTTGGGCTGCGTCGGCGAGCGCTTCGGCCGCACTCGGTGCCAATTCATCCTGGGCCCAGGTCTGGCCCTGACCCATGAGGGTCATGGCCATGACGGCCAGGGCCAGAAAAAAGGCCGGCGCACAGGCTCTCGCTCGGCGCGAACTAGTTTTGAGAACGTCCAAAGCGTCCATGTGAATATTCATCTCCTTGGCTGGCGCGTTCGCGCTGCGTCAATGTGGGGCAGGACAGGTCGCATGCCTGCGGGGCATTAAGGCCAGAAGCGAGCCAATGCCTTCGAGGAGAAACCATAGATATGCAGACGTTTGGGAATATTTGCTTTGGCGGCTTGTCGTGAAGGGAAAGTCGAGAGCTGGATTTGGGAATCCACTGAGCAAGCTTGCTCAGCGTGTGGAGAAAAAGCGGGAGGGGTGAGCAAAAAGTGTCAGGCTAGACGGCGGATGTATTCGCTTCACTCCGAGACTCGGCGGACCTCGACACCAGCGAGTTTCTCAAGCACTTTGACCAGCGCGCCGTTGTCTTCCTCGCCGTGTCCTTCGGCGTTTAATTCTTCGAACATTGCGCAGACTTTTTCGGTGATCGGCAACGGCGCGCCGATCTCGCGTCCGGCGTCCAGAGCGAGCCGCAGGTCTTTGACGTGCAGCTTGATCTTGAAGCCCGGCTCGAAATCGCGTTTGACGATCTTCGGCACTTTGAGATCCATCGACCAGCACTGGGCCGCGCCGCCGCGGATGGCTTCAAACATTTTCTCCGGGTCGATCCCGGCCTTCGCGCCGAAAACAAATGCCTCGGCGACGGCCTCGATTGTCGTCGCGCAGATGATATTATTCGCAAGCTTGGTCGTCTGCCCCGCGCCGAGCTCGCCGACCCGAATGATCGACTTGCCCAAGACCTGCATGACCGGCAGCACGGCGTTGAAAACTTCTTCGCTCCCGCCGGCCATGATGGACAGAGAGCCGGAGATCGCACCCACATCGCCGCCGCTGACGGGAGCTTCCATATATCGGACGCCCTGCTTCGCTAACCGTTCGCCAATTGCGATGCTGACCTGCGGCGAGATCGTGCTCATATCGACGACAATGAGCGAGCGCGACCGGCCCGATAGATTCGCAGCGTTGATGATGGAATCACCGCCTGTGTCTGCACCGCAGCAGACCTGCTCCACATCGGGCGAGTTGGGGAGCATCGTGATGACGAGATCGCTGGCCTCGGCGACCTCGCGCGGCGTCGAGGCCACTCGGGCGCCCTCAGCCTTGAGCTCATCGACGGGCCCCGGGCTGCGGCTGGCCACCGTCAGTTCGTAACCCGCTTTGATCAGGTTCCTTGCCATCGGCTTCCCCATGCATCCCAGGCCGATAAAGCCGACGCAGCGGATTTCGCTCGTTCCCATCTCGATCCCCTTTGTTTTCACGTTGTGTTCAGAGCTGCGTGCGTGTGGTCGGAAGGTGGAAGAAGAACTCGGTCGATTTGCCTGGGGTGGACTCGAAATCGATCCGCCCGCCGTGTTCCATGATGATTTTGCGGCTCGCAGCCAGGCCGATGCCCGTGCCCTTCTTGCCCTTGGTCGAGTAGAAGAGCTTGAATACACTGTCGTGCTTGTCGGGCGGGATGCCGCTTCCGTTATCGACGACTGAGATCCGCACGCGGCCGCCATCCGTGTCATAACGCGATCTGACGAAAATCGTGCCTCCTCCATCTTGTGGCGCGGCCTCGATCGCGTTCGTGATCAGATTGGCCATAACGTCTTCGATCCGGCTCGGATCGACGCTGATGTCTTCGATGCGCAGGTCGAGATCGGGCAGGAGGCTCACGTTGCTCCCGATGGCGCGATCTTCGAGCTGGCCCATGACCGATAGAATGAGATCGTTGATATCGAGTTTGCGGAACTGAGGCGCAGTGTCGCGGTAGTAATTCAGCATGTTCTCGACGAGCTCGGCGATTTTCTTGTTCGTCCGTTTGAGGACGTGCCATCCCTCGGCGACCTGATCGAGCTTCTCGCGTTTGATGCCGGCCTCGATCAGGAACTCACCGCCGCGCATCATCGTCAGGACATTCTTGATGTAGTGGGCGATGCCGGTCAGCGAGAGCGAAAGGACGGCGAGTTTTTCGGCTTCGAGCTGTGCCGCGCTCATCCGCGCCTTCTCGATGACGATCGCAACCTGGTTGCAGATCGTGACGTAGAGCATGATTTCGTCGTCGGAAAATTTCTTTACGTTTTCGGACCGCACGGTCATGACGCCGATGACTTCATCGCGAATGCGCAGAGGGGCGCAGAGGTAGCCGAGCAGCTTGAGCTCTCGGGTCGAGGGCAGGGGGTCGTAATGAGGATGCTTCGTGCCGTCGGGAAGTGACGCGATCTCGCCGGTTTCGGCAACCCAGCCCGGAATGCCCTGCCCGGTGGCGAAGCTCGCGTTGCCGATCAGCTCGGGAGGGAGGCCCGCGCTGCTGCGCATGACGAGATTCTCTCGATTCTCATCCCATAAGTAGATGGAACTGATCTCCACACCCATGGCGAGCCGTGTCGCTGCGGAGATCTGATTGAGGACCTTGGCGATCGTGGCGTCGGAGCCGACCAGGTTGCTGATCTCGAGCATGGCTTCGAGAACGCGGCTGTGCCTTTCCGCAGCCTTGGCCGAACTGGGCCTCGGAGGAAGGGGCGTGGGCGTTGCCGCATGCACCTTGGCGATTTGCGTTCTCGTGGCGGCGTTCGAACTTTTCGATTTATGATGTGCCATGGCAGGGCTCGGATTTCCGGTTCTCTATTCTGGTCCTCAGGCATCGGCCTTGCAGAAAATCGGACCATTCTAGCGCGTTGTCCCACCCCGAAACAAGGGCGCGCGCTTCGGCTCTGCGCACTGGCCGAGGCCGGGGTTGAATCCCGAGGGGCGAGAATGGCAAGATTCACCGGCAAATTTCACAATCAATGCCGACGAGATTATCGATCGAGAGCTGATCGTCGGACCGGCGGGGGGAAAGGTCATGAGCATGAGCAACCTGGCAGAACTGGCGGAGCAATCGGCCGAGAGACTGGGCGAGAGGCTTTCGATGGATTTCGAGGGCGAACGCTTCACCAACTACGACCTTCTGGACAAGGCCCGCAGGTTCGGGCGGGGGTTTGGCGACGCGGGCCTGGGCCGAGGCGATGTCGCGGCGCTGTTCATGGTGAACCATCCGCTGGTCTATCCTGCGTTCGGGGGCATTTTCCGGTCCGGGGCGGCTGTCGTTCCCGTGATGTTTCAACTTGGAGCACAGGAGCTTCGGTTCATTCTTCAGGATACCAACGCGCGCTGCGTCATCACTGATGAGTTTTCGATCATCAAGACGCGCGAGGCGACGAAGGGGCTGGATCACGTCGAGTGGATCGCCGTGCTGGGCGGCAAGGAAAATCCCGACGCGATTCCCCGGGAGATTTCGCTTGAGACAATGCTCGACGCGGGCCCCGAGGAAACGATTGCCGAAATCCGCGATGATGATCTTGCGGTGCTTCTCTACACCTCGGGCACGACGGGCACTCCGAAGGGCGTGATGCTCGGCCATGACAACCTGCTCGGAATGGCTGAAGCGGCGCACGACGCTCAGGAGCAGCATCTATGGGAAGGGCCATATATATCGGCGAGCGCGATGCCGATGGCGCATATCTTTGGCGTCGGCGTGATGCTTTCCGGATACCTGCTTCGCACCGAATTAAAGGAAGCGTATGCCGCTCAGCTCAAATGGTTTGAGCCCGTTTCCT
>JAJFLK010000192.1 GCA_021772735.1 Candidatus Sumerlaeota bacterium
CCCAGAGCTTCATGAAGAACTTGAAGATCGATGCTCGGCTCGCGAGAGAGGGCGGCCGCTTCTTGCCCGCCAGGAGATCATCGAAAATCTGTTCGTAAAGACCCCAGCCGGTGGTCGCGTCGAGCGCCGTGCCCACGCGACGGATCTTGGCCGCGCGGTGATGCTCCGGCGAGAGCCGGAATGTCCCGAACGTCGTCTGCGTATCGGCCGCAAGGACGATCCGGTCTCCCTTGTTGACGGCGACGGCAATGGACATGGGGGGGCAATCCGATGTGGGATGATGGCGGCGTGGGAATCGCCCGAGAACCAGATCACCACTCCGCACGGCCGTGCGACAGACCGAAACAAGATTAAGTTATGGGTCGCAAGCCGAGTGAACTCAGGGTGGTACCGCTAAGGGGATTCGAACCCCTGTTTCCGGCGTGAGAGGCCAGCGTCCTAGACCCCTAGACGATAGCGGCACATCCCGGTCAAGACGAGTTGGCGGGCCCGTGGGCCGCGCCAAGTCCAGAGTCTATCGATTCCGCGACGCGGGTCAATGCAAATTATGGAAGGATGGGGCATGGAAATCGACCCTACGGGCGGGGTATAAAGCACGCGAATATGTCCGCCACTTCAACCCCATCCGCCCCCGCCGCTCGGCGCAGAGTTAGATCCCGCAACATGTGGATCACCGCGTGGCTTGCTCCGGCCGCGCTTGCTCTGACCCTGGCTTGCGGCGGCCCCGAGCCCAAATCTGGCGCGGAAGACACGAGGACTGGACACGCGCCCCAAGTCGATTTGCCCGAGGGCCAGCGGCGCTGGAGTCGGCCCTCACGGGTTCGCATCGGCAAGGTCAGCCAAACCGAGACCACCGTCGATTTCGAATTGACCGGCGAAGTCGGCTCTCTGTCTTCGGGCGATTTCGATCCGCTCCTCTTCTGCGTCCCTCAAGAGGGCGATCTGGTACTGGAAGTGGATTTGATCCATGTGCGCCGTGCATCCGATACCCCCGACTCGCCCGATCTGCTAAACCGGGATGGCGGCGACAATTCGGCGCAATGGGCTCAGATCGAGCGCGTCGGCATCATGCGCCGCTGGCCGCTTGCCCAGCTCAAACTCAAAGACAGTCGGCTCCAATCAGCCTTGATAAAGGCTTATCCCGATTCGGCGACGTTCACAGCGCGGATGAGAATCCGGTGGGATCAGAGCGGCTCGAAGAAAAACAAGACGGCACCCTTCACAAAAGAGGCAACCGAAGGGAGCTGGCGCTGGATCGCAGAGAAGATGGTTGCCAATCTCAAGGGGCTCGAAAGATTTCAAATCGCGCGGCCGAGCTTGCGAGCTGACCTCGTGCCTTCACCGACCGGCCCGCTCTTAACCGAGGGACTCGACGATTCCGACCGTCGCTGGGCGCGGCTTCGGGTTCGCGACGAGGGATTAATCGCTTTGAATCCGCTTGACCTGGAGGGCGCGGGATTCGATCCGGACCGTCTCGATGAGTCAGGTGTCAGGATTTTTTATCGCGGCCTGCCTGTCCCCACTATTCACCGGGGCGGGCCTGGGGCCGAGAGAATCTATTTCTGGAACGATGCCAACCCCTCGCCTTACACGCGCGAGAGGGTCTACTGGGTGACGGTCGCGCCGGACCTGCCGGATTCAATCGCGCCGATCGCACCTGAAGAAAGCGGCCCGGGCGCCACGGGCGCCGGCGGCGAGGGCATCGAAACAGTCAGCTCCACGACGCGCACCGCTCGGCTGGATCGAGACAACGAATTCGTCGTCGCGCGCGGCAAGTATATGGCAATCCAGGGGATGAACTGGCTGGATTCCCGGCTTGAACCCGGCAAGCCCAACGAGCTTTCCCTTCCCCTCCCTCACGCGACTCTCCAAACCAAACCCATGCGGGCAAAGATACGGCTCATCTTCGATGAAGAATTCGACGCCGCCCAAAGGCGCAAATCCTCGGGCCTGCTCCTGAATATCTCTCACGCGGGAGAAACCATTCACACTCACAAGATCCTCAAAAAACGCGAGTCGATCATCACAATGCAGATCCCGCCTGAGGCCGTCGAAGGGGTCAGAAGCGGAACCCTCAAACTAAGCATCCGAATCGACGTCAAGAAAGGCTCGGCGGCCTCGGCGGCCCGCCTCTGGTTCGATTGGCTTGAAGTAGATTACGAATCCGAGACGCGGATGCTCAAAGGCCGGTTGACGCTGCCGACCCCGAGCAGCGCCGGCGCGGCATCGGTCCGGCGGCTACTCATCAACGCAGCCGGATTGGACGGACCGCTCCAGAATAATAGTCTTCTGGCCTTCGCGCGCAGCTATCCGAACGGCCGCACCGGCGCGGCGGAGTTGATCGAGCATCGGGCAAGCCAGACTCCCGACAGCGGCTACGAATTTCGATACCGTCCCGCAGCCGGAAGCGCCGTGGATATCTACGATCTCAATTTTGTTCCGGATGTCGCGGCCGTCGAGCGATTCGAGAACGAGGATCTTACATCGCCCGAGCAGGGAGCTGATTACCTCATCGTGGCGCACGAGGAATTCCTCGCGGGCCTGGGGCCGCTCGTCCAATTTCACGAGGCTGCCGGACGGCGCGTGCGGCTGGTGGGCGTGCAATCGGTATACGACGCGTTCACCCACGGCGAGTTTACGCCTGAGGCACTGCGCGAATTCTTTGCCTATACCCTGACGACATGGGAAGAGGGCGCGCCGACGCACATCCTGCTGGTCGGCGATAGCTCAAGCGATTACCTGAACGTCGCTCGCAATGACGTCGAGAACTTCGTCCCGACATACTCTTACGACGGCAATCTGGAGAACTGGGCGAGCGACGAATGGATGACAATGGTCGCGGGCGACGACATGCTGCCCGACTTTCTGATCGGTCGACTTTCGGTCAATAGCATGGAGGACTTGGAAGCTAACGTCGCCAAACAGATCCACTATGCGAGCGAATACCCCGCCGGGCAGTGGAACGCAAGGGTGGGGTTGGTCTGTGACAATGATCTCGGGCTTGCCGCCATGGTGGATCGCGTCCGGATCGCCCACGTCCCCGATGCCCTCGATGTCCGGCGAATCTACCTTCCCGATCTCCCGGTTGAGGACAACTGGTATACGACCGACGACCGACGGATGTTCACGTTCGAGCGCGAAGGCCGGTGGATGAAAGTCTCCGGCAAGGGCACCGAGCTTATCTATGAACTTTTCGACGAAGGAGCGGCGATCGTCAGTTGGTTTGGGCATGGCTCGCCGAACCTGTGGGCCGACGAGAGGCTTTGGTTCGGAGGCGGAACGCCAAACAGCGACAACCTGCATTTGATCGACAGCGGGCGCATGTCGTTCGTCGTGAATTTCACGTGCAACTCCGGCGCGATCGATTACCCGATTCCGAGTCCCGCAGGAGTAAACGTCTGCCTGATCGAAGACATGATGCGCACGCCGATGGGCGCGGCGATCGCCGGCTTCGTGCCTTCGGGGCCCGGCGTTCCGACGCGCCATGAATCGCTCGCGGCGCAGATGTTCCGGGCGATCTTCAACGACGGCGCGCGTGAATTCGGCGCGATCTCGGCGCTGGCGAAAATGCGCTATTGGCTCAAGGACGGCGATGAGGAACTGCCGCTCATGTATATCTTGCTGGGCGATCCGGCGCAGCGGCTACGTCTGGTCGAGGACATCCGCGAGTTTGAACTCCAGCGCGAAACGTATGCGCCGGGCGAAACCATCGAGGAGAATGTGAAAACGGGGCTCGACTCGGGCCGGATTAGCTACGGCGTCGAAACGCTCTCGGGGATTCGCGAGTTCGGCGGCGCGTTGGACCTTGATGCCAAGTCGCCCCAAATAGCCGGGCACGCACGGATCGAGATGAGCGTCCCCGACACGACACCGCAGGGCGATAAACGCCTGACGTATTACGCCGTCGATTCCGCGACGGGAGCCGAGATCGCGGGCTCGGCGCCGCTGCGGGTTCAGTTCGCGAACCACACGATCGAAAGTGTCGTGATCACAGCTCACGGTGAGGTCGACGAGGAGCGGCGTTACTCCGTCCACTACCGCATCACGAGCGGAGGAACGGGGTTGTCTTCCGGCGACTTAATGATTGCTAGCGCGAACATTGAGAAGGCCGGGCCGCCCGCCTTGAGGTACGAAATCGGGCCCTCCCGAGTTATTGAGGGAGAGATATTCCTGGACTGGGCAACTCAATCAAAACCAACAGGCTTGCGGCTATGGATCAGGCCTGACGGCCCGCCCTCGGACCTGAGCGCGCCACGCGAGACTGTGTTCGATTTCGCCATACCCGCCCATGCGAATTCAGCGGTTGCCGGCGCTCCTGCCGAGCCGCAATGGGTCCGCGAGTTATGCCGTGGCGGGATGAACGAGGACGGAAGCGGTCTGAAGGTCCGATGCTTCGCGACGTCCGCGCCAGACCCGGCAGCCCAGGTGCCCGGCGTCGAATGGGTGTCCGCGATCTTCGAGGGTTCTGATCGCTCGCTGACCATGAGCACTCTCGATATCGACAATCTCGGCGAAGTCTTGCGCGCGCAGACGACTCTCTCGTTTCGCGGACGGGGTGAGCTGGATGCAGAGGCGCTTGAGTTGCGTCTAGGCTTGCGCGAGCCGGGCGACGAGGGCGAGAGCGATATCCGGTGGGTCGATCGGCTGAGCCTCGCCGACATCGCGCAAGACCCCGCGCGCCTGCGCATCGCCCCCGGCTCGATCCGAACCCAACCCCAAAGCCCATCGGATGGGGAAACGATTTTCGTCCATTTCGATGTCGTGAATATCGGAGGCGAGACGTCGCGCGAATCCCACGCACGCCTCATGGACGGTCATCCCGATGAAGGCGGTCGCCAAGTTTACAATCACATGAAAACCCATGGCGCGACGATCCCGCCGCTCGGCGCGGGGCGGCGGGTCGCGAGTTCGATGCGATGGGACCCGGTCGATAACGCCGGGGAGCGGACTTTCTGGATCGCGCTGGACCCGAGTTCCCCCGGAACAAAACAGCCACCCGATGATCTTTATGCCCTTGGCAAGGTCCAAGTCAGGACGAAGGCGAAGTTGGGTTACGAGAATTTCACGGCGCGGCAGAACGATGAAGACCGGCGGTCGCGCACGATGCACTTTGTCGTCGACGTGACGAACACCGGCGAGACCGAAGCGCACAACGTCACAGCGGGCTTTTATCGCGGGATGGAAATCAAGCGCGAAAACCTCATCTATGAAGAACTGGTCGAGACCGTGCCGGCCAACGGACGAGTCATGGTCCATTATCCGCTGCATTACGATTCGCTCGACGACTTGACCGACGCGCAAGGCAACTCGCGATTTCGCGTTCAGGTGCGGCTCAAGGGCTCGCAGCAGAGAATTACGTCTGACGCGGGCGCGACGGAGGCGAACTGATGCACTCACCTGGACCTATCGTCTTCAATGCGGAGCAGGCCGAGGATTGGATGCGCCAGGCGATTGCCGAGGCGCGCCACTCGGCCCAGGCCGATGAAGTCCCCGTCGGATGCCTTGTGCTCGATGCCGAGGGCAGAGTCACGGGGACCGGAGGCGACGGGCGCCAGGCGGCGGCCGACCCCTGGGCGCATGCCGAGGTCAACGCCATCCGAAAAGCTGCGCGTGAACAGGGCGATTGGCGCCTGGATGGATATACGCTGGTCGTGACTCTCGAACCGTGCCCGATGTGCGCCGGCCTCATTCTCATGTCGCGCGTCGGCAGGGTGATCTATGGCGCGGCAAACGATAAATGGGGCGCGGCCGGCACGCGTAACGACCTCCTGACGGCCTCCTCGTTCCCGCATCGTCCCGAGATCATCGGCGGCGTGATGGCCGATGAATGCGGCGCGCTGCTGAGCGAGTATTTCGCGCGGCGCCGCAAACCCAAGTCGACCTGACGTCGGCGATTAATGCGTGGCCGAAGGCTCGTCATCCGCACCCGTGCCCTGCTCGGCCGAGGCCTCTTCGATTGTCTTTGGATAAAACCGCTCCAGCATGATCGGCAGCAGAAAAAGATCGGTCAACAGCGCGACGATGACGATTGTTGCCAATAGAAGACCTGCGTCGCTGATGGATTTGAAATTCGATGGCATGTAGCTCGCTCCCCCGGCCGCGAGAACCACGGTCGTGATGACAAGGGCCTTGCCCGTGCTCCGCAGGCTGCGCTGGAGATGCGCCTGCATCGAAGCTCGTGGATCCAGACGACGCTCCTGGATGAACCGAGTGATCAGGTGAATGGAGTCGTCCACGGCAAGGCCCATGCCCGCACAGAAAACCATTAGAATTCCCATCCGCAGCGGAATGCCGACCCACCCGGCCACGCCGAGCGCGGCGATGATGGGAAGAAGATTCGGCAGGATTGAAATCAGGCCGAGCCGAACCGACCGATAACTAAGCATGATAAATACGCTGATTGAAATGAGCGAGAGCACCAGGCTTTGGAAAAGCGTCACGACAATCAGGTGACTGCTTTCCCAGGCCATCTCCGAATAACCCGTTGTCTGCAACTTCAGCCCGGCCGGCAGGCGCTCAGCTTGGTCGGCAAACAGGCTTTTGAGCTCGATGAATCGTTTCGTGCCGATATCGGTGGTGCGGAAGACGATCCGCCCCTGCGTGAAGTCGGGCATCAGGAGATTGCGCGGAAATGACTCGCCGGTCAGCTTGAGAATCCTGAGGCCCGAACGCACTTCGGCTTCGGTCATCGTGTCCGGATCGCCGGCCATTTCGCGAACCCACGAGGCGTAACTCTCCACGCCGGTGACGTCCGGCTCCGCGAGAATACGCTGCTCAAGCGCGTCAAACGCACGGAACGAAGCGACCGAATCCAGGGGGCCCCCGATCTCCGCTTCGAGCGAGAACAGCCCCTGAAAATTCTCCTCATACCAGCGCATGTCGACCACGACCTGATCGCGCTGGGGCAGCTCGCCGAGCCATGTCGATTCGACAACAATCCGGCTGCATCCGATGGTCACGACGCAAAGCGCTCCGGCGAAAAGCGCAACGGTGAGAGCGCGCCGCCCGTATCCAAACCGATCGAGAAACGCCATCCCCTCGCGATGAGGCGCGCGGATAGGCCAAAAAGAGAGCGCGAGCGGCAGGATCGTAATCACGGACGCGAAGGCGAACCCGACACCAAAGGTCATCGATATTGCGAAGTCGCGCACGGCGGCATGGCGAGCGACGATGAGCGAGAAGAATCCCATCGCCGTCGTCATCGAAGTGAACACGCAGGCCTGCCCGACGTTCTGCATCATCTCGGTGATCGCGCGTCGGCGGTCGCCGTGCTTCATGTATGCCTCTTCGAAGCGGTGCATCATGTGGATCGCATCGCACAGAGCGATTACGATCACAAGCCCCGGGATCGCCACACCGAGCGCATTGATCGACCGACCGGAAATGGACATAAATCCAAAGTTAAGAATGACGGCGGCGAAGATCGTCGCCAGCGGCAGGATCATGCCGCGAATCGTCCGGAACATCAGAGGCAGGAGGAAAACGAAGAACAGAGATTCGATCGCGATGCTCTGAATCATGTCTCGGATGATGTGGCGATTCATCACGCGTTCGATCATCGTCCCGCCCAGAATATGCACGGCGACGCTGCTCGGAGCTTCGCGGGTAACAAGTTCCTCGACGGCGTCGAGAAAATCGTGGCGCGACTCCGATTCGCCCAGCGGCATATCGTTCCCGATCAGGATGACCGCCGACCGGCCATCGCGTGAAAGCAGGCGACCCCGGATCAACGGATGACGCGCGACGCGATCCAACGCGAGCCCCTCGGGATCGATCTCCATGAAATTGCTCGCACGCGGCGGCCCATCGCCGTGGACGATAACTTCGGTCGTCGCCAGGGAGAGCACTTGCGCCGCGTGGGGGAGTTCACGAATCTTTTCGCCGACGCGCCGGACTTCGATCAACTCGGCCTGGCCGATCGGATCGGGCCATTCGAGAACGATCGGAAGATCGATTTTTTGATCGGGGAACCTGGCCGCGAATGCCTCGACCTCAGCCTTGACCTCCTCGCTCGCCTCGAGCAAAGGGATTACGGACAGGTCGATCGACAGGCCGGGCATCACCGCAACCGAGGCGATCAGCAGACCGAACAGGGCCAGGCTGATGGCGACTCGAAAGCGAAGCAGAAATTCGGTGAAACGTGTCAACGCGGGGCGACTCTGGCGCGGCAAACTTGGAGGAATGAATCAAACAGGCCGGGAGCATGTGCACTCGGCGCGCGACTGTATCACCTCGAATTGCGCGCGGCCAGAAGCGAGGGCGGTGTCACGAAAGATTCGCCGCCAGAATATCGCGCTTGCTCGGGATCGGGTTTGCCTTAAAACGCCGGAGCGGAGCCTTGGCCTTCATCTCACCGCCGAGCAATTGATAAGCTCTGGCAAAAGAGTGAGGTGGAACACGATGAAATTCGAGCGTGTGAAGGCGAAGGTCTTTCTCCGTCAACCAACCCATTCGGGTTGGTTGGTCGCCTGAGCGCTCCCATTTAAAGACCGCGACTCTCGATACGCCGCCGAAGGTACGACCGAAATCGGCCTGGGTCATCCCGAGATGTTTGCGCACAAAACTGATCTCGTTGCCCGTCAAGCGTGCGGGCTTGAGAGAAACAGCAATGGCCAAGGCGTCTCCGAGCCGGTTGTAATCGATATCCGGTGTCCACTCGCCTTCGATCCGGATCATAGGGACGTTCTCAAGGATAATCGGAATGCCGAACACGCCGAGCTCCAGGCGTTTCCTGATTTTGCGTTCCACTCTCATGCGTTACTTTCCTTCCATGCCATACAGCGTTACGAAATATACGCCGATCTCTTCGATGAACGTCAGCACCGGCCTCATGTCCCGACCGTCGATTGAGGGTCCACGAAAGGCGTATGACCAGTTGCCGCCTGGGCCATCAGCGCGATCGCGTTGGATTTCGCGCCGTCCGTACCTGATCGCGTGCTTCAAATCGTCAACCGTCAA
>JAJFLK010000193.1 GCA_021772735.1 Candidatus Sumerlaeota bacterium
GCCAGCATCGGGAGATCGAGATGAACGGCCTTTTTCACACGCGGAAGTAGAATGAGGAGCGCGATGCCCGCAAAGACAATGAGGACGCGAAGAGTTTCCAGCACAAGAAATTCGGAAGCGTCCCTGAAATATATCGCATCGGAGACAGCGAAAAGCACGGGGCCGATCAATACCAGTCCCAGCATCAGCCGATTTGCCTGAATATCGGCGCTAAGAGACTGGGCACGGTAAACGCATTCAGAATCTCGATTAGAGAATTCAGCCAACCAGAGCCGAATTTGTCCGTTAAACATCGCCATAACAGCCTCCAGGAGGAGCCTTCAAATCAAGCTCCCATACGCCACGGTTCATGCAATCATCCCAGCAACGACGATCACCGAAATCTGAATAGTTGCGGCAATCGCCAGGATTCGGAGGGGCACACGATCAACCCATCTTCGGCAATCAGCCGCACTCCCCCAACCCGCCGCTCCGCCGGCGCGTCCCTTTTCCGTTCGGCAGACTCAATCTAGACAGAGTGGAAACTTCAGATCAAGAAAGTCTTGCCTCCGTGAGAATGGGAGCCGTTCCTCGCATTCTGCTTGCCTGTAACTTGGAGACCGTCAGGAAATCGCAACCCTACACCGCACATTCAGCGACCTTCGCGCCGCTGGTCCGAATGATGAGCAACTGACCTTTCACGTCCCCGACCGTTGCCGTTGCGATCACGTCTTCGGAGTGACCCGTGGATTCAATCTTCCCATCAATAATGAGCGGCAATCCCAGCTTGAGACTCTCGTCGTTCTGCACCATCCGCGTCTTCACGCCGCCGCCGATGATGTTCATCAACTCGCCCATCGAGTCGGCAAGATCACGGTCTCTCAATTCATCGCCTGGCTCCATGCACAGCAGGGCGCTCCGGAAGCGAAACGACTTACGAACCGGGATGCGCAAGGGTAAGATGGCGAACTCCACGCCTCCGAACTGTCGATATGCGGGGCTCCTTAAACGTGAAACCCATCACCGCACTCAACGCCTCGCCTTTGAAGACGCCACTGCATTACGGCCCTGCCTTCATGCTGGTCGGATACGTTCTGTTCGGGCTGGCTCCGGTCCTGGTCCGGTATGTCATCACTCTGGGCATCCCCTCGGCCGAGGTCACGTTCATCCGATTCGTCATCTCTTGTCTTCTCGTCGTCGCGATCGTGGCCGGCGGTTTCGCCACGCTGCGGGCCCATAACCGAATGATTCTGCTCGTTCGCGGCATCCTGGGCGGGGCGGCCGTGCTCTGCTATTTCCACGCCATTGGGATGACCTCGGCCGGCAAGGGCACGCTGCTCAACTATACTCACTCTCTATGGGCGAACCTCTGGGCCGTGCTGTTGCTCGGGATGCGCCCGCCGCGCGGGTTCTGGCTCGTCCTCGGCATGGCGGGCGTGGGCGTCTGGCTCGTGATCAATCCCGGGTTCGAATCCATCAATCTCGGCGATGGCATCGGCCTGATCTCCGGGATGCTCGCCGGGGGCGCCGTGCTCTCGATCAAGCACCTGCGCCGCACCGACGACGCCCTGGTCATCTTCTCCAGCTACGCTATCTTTGGCGCGGTCTTCGCCTTCATCCCCGGGTTCTTCTCATTCGGGGAAGCCGGAGTTCCGTTTGGAGGCTGGGCGCTGCCGTCGGCGGCAGCCCTGGTCGCGCTGATCACGATCGGCGTGATGACGACCATCGCCCAGCTCTCCTTCACCCACGGCTACGGGTTCACGTCGTTGCCGCTCGGCACGTTGCTTTCGCTGATGGTCCCGGGCATTTCGGCGCTGGGAGGGGCTATCTTCCTCGGCGAGAAGCTCACGCCGCACTTTATCCTCGGGGGCACCCTCGTCGTCGCCGCCTGCGGGATTCTGGGCCTGCAAGAGGGCCGGGCCGCCGCGGAGCGCCGCAACGCACCCCGATGCACTCCAGGGCCGGATAGCTGACTCTTTAGGCGCGCCGGACTTGACTCGCCCCGAGAGGCTTGCCAGCCTGATCCAGACCGATTCAAACGAAAGCGACGCCGATATGAACTGCTCTCGGATACGGATCTGCCCGCTCATTCTCGCGGCCGCACTCGCCCTGCCCGCGTTGGCGCTCGCGGCCGAAGAGTCCATCTGGAAGATCGACCCCATCTCGCCGGTCGAAGCCGCCCATCTTGTCCAGGCCGAGCTGCCAAAGTTCATCCCCGATCAGATCCGCCTGCTTGAATTGGGCGGCCGTGATTTCTACGAGATCACAGGCACGGCGGGCGGCTCTGCCGGCAGCGCGTCGTACACGGCAAAAGTCGATGCGGGAATCGCCCGCCTGCTCTGGATTAAAGCCGGGCGCGAGCCGGTCTACGAATTCGGGGGCGTCGTGACGGTCGGGCATCGCGGCACGGTTCGGTTCGGCCCCGAGAACACAATCGCCGGGTTCGAGGCCGCCATCGCTCGCGGCATCGACCTGCTCGAGATGGACATCCGCGAAACGGCCGACGGACACCTGGTCATCATGCACGATGTATTGGTGAACCGGACGACGGACGGTAGGGGCCCGGTCCACCGCAAGACGCTGGCCGAGATCAAGGCACTGGATGCCGGGTCCTGGTATGGCTCTGAATACGCTGGCGAGCGCGTGCCGACGCTTCGCGAGGTCTTGGAATCGATCGATGGACGCGCGTTGCCCGATCTGGATTTCAAGGCCGGCACGCCCGAAAAACTCCTCGCTCTGGTCCGCGAATTCAACCTCTCCGGGCGCGCGACGCTGCACTGCAGCGATCCCGATCTCATGCGTCGCGCCATCGCGCTGGACCGCCACGCGTTCCTGATCCGGCCCACCGTGCGCGGCGGGCGGGCCGGTCTGGCCAAAGTGCTCTACGATTTCAACTCGCCCCTCATCAATATCGACTGGCGGGATTTCTCCGAACCGCTCGTCCAATCGATCCACCTTGCCGGCAAGAAGGCCTTCGTCAATACGCTGGGTCCGGGCGATTCGGAGTGGCGCATCCGCACCGCCCTGGAGGCCGGGGCCGATTACAT
>JAJFLK010000194.1 GCA_021772735.1 Candidatus Sumerlaeota bacterium
CAGCTCACCGTCGCTCATGACAGGGTACCTCACCGCTATGTTATTTGAACCGCTTCGCGCGGCCTCGATCTCGAAGCCTGCCGAAGCGATCTCTCCATTGCCCGGCACGGCGTCGAACCACGCAGTCGCGCCCGGCAGCCCGGCCGGCGCGGGCTCGCCCGTCCACCGCTCGATCCCAGCCCAAGTTGCCTTGATGATAATCGGCTCGCCCTCCGGGATCGGCTTGTGCAGTTTCTTGAGCGCCGTCCCCGAGACCCTCGTACCCGGCGCGATGGCGCTCACCCGCTTCAGCGCCGCCTCGCGCGCGGGCGAGCCCGGCGGATAGCTCTCGGCGAGCGTCAGAAGGCGACGCCCTTCTTTGCGATACAGTTTCTGATTCGCCTCGACGCCGAGCATCCCGAACCGTTCCATGACAACCCGGGCGTCCTGATAGCGTCCGTCTCGGACATATTGACCCGCCAGCCACCGCGCGATCTCCGGCGAATCCGAATGGCGCGGGGAAAGCCTGAGGAACGACGCAGCGGAGTCATACATCTCTTCGGCGGGCGGCGGAGGACTGAACGCGACGACCCCGGCACGGTAAAGCACCTCGAAGCCATAAAGTATTCCGATGCCCGAGATTGACTGCCAGAGCCGAGCCGTCCGTGATGTGATCTGGTAAGCGCGCGCCCGGGTCGAATCGGGACCCAAAGCGATAAACCGGGTCATGCTCCCGCGGCGCGTGGACTGAGCGCGTGCGAGGCGCAGATCCGGATTGACCTTCGGGGTCGTCAGCATGGACCCGAGCCAGGCGGTCTTGGATTCGGGAATTTCCTCAAGCACGCTGAGCTCGCTCGCCCACTGACGCATATCCATCAGCGTCTCGCCGCCCTCCTCGGGCAGCGTCGTGATCATCCACGCCAGGAACGCATCGCCGCGATAAAGGAATATCTCCCCCTCAGGCTGCTCCAACCCCGGAAGGATCGAGCGCGAATATGAAGGGATGGGCCCGGCCTGGACCCGATGGCTGACCAGACGCACAAGTTCGTTGCGATTGCGCGAAAGGATCGCGCGCAGCAGCGCCGGCGAGCTCTGCTCAGCCGGAGGGTCGGCATCGGGATAGCCGACCTGAATCGATGCCACTCCCCGGCGGCGGCGGAGCGCCTCGGCCTGAGCGGCCTCGATGCGAAGCCGTTCGGCGCGCTTGTTCGCCGGCGCAAGCGTCAGGGCCGCAGCCGCATAGAAACCCGCAAGCCCGGGGTCGCGATTGTCCAGCGCCCAGCGACCTCGCTCGATGTCCAGTTCGGCGCGAGCGCCGTCGATCTTGCGCTGGAGCCGATCCAGGCTCTCGGCATCCAAAGAGGCCCGCCCCTGATCGGCGAGCTGGCGTTGGAGCCGGAGGTACCGACGCTCGGCGGGGGTTGCCTCGGGTCGACCGAGGAGGTCGAAAACCAGATCGATGGGCGGCTGAAGAACGCCCTGCACGTTGCCTTGCAGCACTCGATTGGTCGTGAACGTAAGGCGATTGAACCAGCGCGCATAGAATCCATAACGACGCAGGAATCGAGCGCGGCGGCTTTGGAACGCCAGGTCCGATACGATTTCGAGCAGGATCACCTGGCGCAGCGAATCGTGGATCGGCTCATCAAGCAGGTCGCGAAGCGCCACCTCGCGCGCCTCGGGGTCGGCCTCAAGCGTGGTGGCAAGGTATCGGATCCAGTAATCATCCGCATCGGAATCGGACGCCCGGCCAAGCATCCAATTGCGAATCACTTCGGCTTCGCCCGCTTCCCCGCCCGCAATTTGCGACGTTTTGGCGATGGCACTCGAAGCCTCGGGAGTCGCACACCCAGGTATCATGAGCGCCGCCGCAAGGGCAAGCGCACCCAGGGGCAGCCATCTTCGATCAATCGCGTCTCGAATGATTTTCATCTCAGGGGTCAAGCTGCTGTGGGGTTGAGGAGGGCACGGGCGTGGCATTTTCGTCCGAGCCCTCGACCGTGCCGAAAGGGACGACCTGTAGAATCGTCGTCTCGAAATCCTGGCGCTGATAACGCAAGGGAAAGGCCAGCGTGTTCGTGTGGGCGAAGGTCTCGCTCATGATGTCGGGAAAGAGCGCATGACCGACATAAGCGAATTTCGCAACCTCGCGCGCCGGGAAGAACTTTTCGACGTCTTTCTTCGTCCGCTGATAATGGCTCCAACCGCCGCCGGCCTGCCCGCCGTAGAAACTCGAAAGCACGATATAATCGCCGGGCTGCGGCGCGCGTGTAACGTAGTTGTAAAACGGGATGATTTCGCGCCCTCCGCTCCAAAACGCAAGCTTCGCCGCGTCGATATCTTTGTTATACCGCTCGGTCGAGACGATCACCGCGTCTTCGGCCAGCTCGCTCAGATACCGCCCGGCTTGCTTCATATCCAAAAACGGGTTGCCTTGATTGACCGCGATCAGCGCGGAGAAGACGAGACCGAAAACCAGCGCGGGGCCTGCCAGCGACCAGAACCGAGAGGGACGACCTTCGCACTTGCGCTCCCAGACCGCGAAACCATGACCGGCGACGATGCAAATCATCGGGATGAGCGGCAGAAGATACCGCTCCTGATACGCCTGGAAAACGGATTGGATCGCGAGCACGGCGAGCGAGAGATAAAGCGCCACGAACGCCGAATTGCGGATTCGCCTCGTGCCGAATTGAATCCGGAAAAGCCCGAACAAAAAGAATCCGAAAATGCCGTGCGTGATGAAATAAGGCAGCGTGAGCACGAAGACCTCGAACAGATCCCAATACGTCAGAAGCGTCCGGCCAAATGAATTCGTCACGGTCCGCTCGCCCATTTGAGTCAGGTGCGCAGCGATCGAGCCGAGGCCCCGCGTCATGATCCACAGCGGGACGATCGCCCACACGGCAAGTGAGAAAAAGGGACGCCGCACGAGACTCAGACGCGAACCCGTCGAAGACTCGCCGCCCGATTTCCCCCACCCTTCGGACTCCCCCGCACCGCCCGAATCCTTCATCTTCTCCATGCGCCATGCCATGAGACCGAGGACCGGCAAGAGGAAGATTCCCTGGTATCGAGTCAGCGTCGCCAGTGCGCCGAGCATCGAAGCCAGGAGCATCCATTTCCTGGCCAGGTCGGCGTCAGGTTTTTCGGCCGATTCCGCCTTCGCAAACAGCGCGGGCCAGGCTGCCTGCGCGGCGATGACGGCGGCGGCGAGCGACGATATCCAAAGCAGGGCGAATGTCGAATCCGTCATCACCTGCAGGCTCCACCGCAGGGGCATCGGGCTTGCCGTATATGCCAGCATCGCCATCAGCGCGGCGCGCCGACCGAAAAGCCGGCGGGCGATCGCTTCGACCGGGAAGATCATCATGGCCCCGGCCGCGACCGAGACCAGTCGCGCCGAGCCCTCCAGCCCCAGCCCGGGCAGCACCGACATCGGCAGCGCCAGGAGCGTATAGAGCGGCGGCCAGAACGTCATCCCCTGCTCGGAGTCGAACATTGTGATTTGCAAGATGCCGTCGGTATAGGCGCCGTGGCTCGTCGTCAGCCAGATCAACCTCCACACGAGATTGGCGGCAGCGAGGCCAATCGTAAACTGGATGGCCTTGGGAGCGTTCTTGAGATAAATGGTCATTATCGCGTGACGGCCTCCGGAGCGAGCCGCGCCGGATCGTATCCGGCCAGCTCGCAAAGCCGCCGGGCAGTCCGTTCGGTCGCGCTGCCCGACATGTGGAAAATCTGCTCGGCGGCAGCGCGCCGGCGGGCCGAGAGCCGCTCGGGGTCGGCCAGCTCATCACCAATCGCCTCGGTCAATTCCGAGGCCGTCTTGACCAGCCGGCCAATATTGCGTCCGTGAGTGTTCAGGTCCATGCCCTCCCCGCCGCGCATCGCTCGCTTATCGAGGAGCTTGGGCGTATCGAAAAATACAATCGGTCGATCACGAATGCAGTATTCAAACGCCACCGAGCTTGCGTCTGTCACGAGCAAATCGGCCGCCGCAAGCAGCGGGCTCACGTCGCTGTGCTCGGCAAGGCAGCTGCCCGGCCCCAGCATACCACGCACCTCGCGGTCGCGG
>JAJFLK010000195.1 GCA_021772735.1 Candidatus Sumerlaeota bacterium
CCTTATAGGCCCGGAGCACGCCGAGAAAGAGGACGTAATCGCCCCACCGCTCGCGAAAGTTCGCTACCATCTCGCTCGCGGCCGCGTCGGGTTCGTAATCCTCCAGCGGAAGGCCGAGCGCCAGCGGACGGCAGCGGTCCAGATGAGGCGCCAGCAAGGCAGAGGTCTCCATGTATCGCCGGGTCGTCGGCATGATGACGCGCATCTTGGCCAGGAAACGGTCCATCAGCGGTCGATAGAGCCGCAAGGCGCCTTTCTGGCGGACGATATCGCTGTGATAGGTCACGACGGCCGGCGTCGCGAGGCGAGAGGCGAGATACGCGACTTCGCCCGTGGGGTGGGGGAAATGGAAATGAAACAGATCGGCACGGGATCGCCTCAACGCGTCGACAAAACCCGGGGCGATCGGCGTCGATAGAACACGCCCCAGGCTGCGGACCTCGAAGACTTTGATATCACCGCCCCCCCCGATCCTCAAGGCGTCGCCGCCGCCTTCAAGGGTGCGCTCGCGGGGGACGCCGTCGCCCGAGGCGACCACGACGGCCGGTTCGAACTCACCTCGGGTCAGGCGGGCCAGATGATAAATCGTCCGCTCGATCCCGCCTTCGACGGGCGGATAGACGTCCTTGTATACGTGAATAATCCGTGGCCGCTGCATGATGCCCAAGGTTCTAGCCTCTTCGGGCGGCAACTCTCACGCAAAATCCATCTGCACTCGAATCGGTGAACGCGAGCTCCCGGAGTAGCCACATTCATTTGATGGGCGGGGCTTGACATTAAGATCAGCCTCAAGGTAGATTGCTGGCCCGCGCGGGCACGCGCCGAACGGTCTTCGGATCGTAATCCGGCTGCGCTCGCGCCGAGCGGCTTCCCGCCATAGGAGAAGCCGGGCTGAAGCTTCCGCCGCAAGGCGGCGCTTTGCCAAAGCAGAGGGATCCGCCCTCTCACCCGCCGATGCTCTCCGTAGTTGTCAGGCGGGTCCGATAGAGCCAGTATCGCCCAAATGCCCCCGAGGGGGATTTGGGCGGCGTCAGGCGCTCCGGGCGGAACCTCATGTTCACCGCCGGAGCGTTTTTGTTTTGGCGTATCTGAAGAGACCGCGAGGGAGGTAACCCCCATCAGGCAATTCTTACGAGTTAACGAAAGGATCCGCGCGACCGAAGTGCGCTTGATCGATGAGAAGGGCGAGCAGCTGGGCCTGATTCCGCTCGAAGAGGCTCTTGAGCTCGCCAAACGAAAAGAGCTGGATCTGGTCGAAGTCGCGCCGGATGCCAAGCCCCCTGTCTGTAAGATCATGGACTACCAGCGTCACGTCTATGAGATAAAGCAGAAGCTGAAGGCCTCAAGGAAGAAATCGAGGAGCCAGCTCAAGGAGCTCAAGCTGCGGCCCGGGATCGACCCGCATGACTTTGGGATCAAGAGCAAACGGGCTCGCGAATTCCTGGAGAAGGGCCACAAGGTCAAGGTCACGATGCGGTATCGCCCGCGCGAGATGCGTCATTACGAGAACGGAACCAAGGTTCTCCAGAAGATGCGCGAGGATCTTTTCGATGTGGCCGAGATCGACACGAGCCCGCACAAGAAGCAGGGCTTTCGCAGCCAGGTGATGATCTTGATCCCGGCCAAGGCTCCGACGACAAAAAAAGAGGCTCCGGCCCAGACCGCCGAGCCCGCCGCCGGGGCTGAAGATTGACGGATTGTAATTTTCAAGAAGGAACGGACTTATAATATGCCGAAAATGAAAACCAAAGGCGCCGTCAAGAAGCGCTTCAAGCTGACGGGTACGGGCAAGATCAAACGCCACAAAGCTTTCCACACGCATATTCTGACCAAGAAGAACGCGGCGAGGAAGAACGATCTGAACCAATCGACCCTGGTCAGCGACGCCGATCAAAAGCGCATCCGGCGGATGATGCACGGTTAAATACGATCGGGACTCGCCTGATCACGGGGTGATGCCGGAAGGGCGCCTGCCCGAATTGGAAATATATTGTCAGACCTTCGGGCGGGCCGCATCGGCCGGCGAAGGTCAGAGGAGCCAACGAAAATGCCACGCACAAGAAATTCCGTCGCCACCCGGCGGCGGAGAAAGAAAGTATTAAAGGCCGCGTCCGGAGCAAAAGGCGCGCGCTCGCGCTTGTTTAAGAATGCGAAGGAAACCATGCGCCGCGCCGGCCAGTATGCGTATCGCGATCGCCGCCGCCGCAAGCGTGATTTTCGCGCGCTGTGGATTGCGCGCATCTCGGCCGCAGTCCGCATGAATGGCGATAGCTACAGCAATTTCATCCACGGACTCAAAGTCGCCGGAATCGAGGTCGACCGTAAGGTTCTCGCCGATCTGGCGATGAACGACGCGGCCGCTTTCTCCGTGATCGTCGAGAAAGCCCGGGCCGCGCTGCCCGCAGCTCAGGCGTAAACATCATGCCAGCCGAGATCAAATCCTTGATCGAACAGATCGAGGCGATCGGCCAAGCCGCTTTGTCCGAGATCGGGTCCGCTGAGGGTTCGGCCGGGCTCGAAGAGTTGCGCGTGCGCCACATGGGCAAGAAGAGCGCCCTGTCTCAGGCACTGTCGGGGCTCAAGGACATCCCGGGCGAAGAGCGCAAAAGCGTCGGGCAGGTCGCCAATCAGGTTAAGTCACGGATCAAGGATGCGCTCGGAGCGCGTCTTGCCGATGTCGAGGCAGCCGAGCGTAACTCCCAGCTCGGCAGCGAATCGATCGACGTGACTCTGGCAGGGCGCCCCCTGCCTGAGGGACGCCTTCATCCGCTCACGCGCATCCTCACTGAGATCGAGGACATCTTCATCGGCATGGGATTCGAGCTTGCCTCGGGCCCCGATATGGAGCACGAGTACCAGAACTTCGACGCGCTCAATATCCCCGAGGCCCACCCTGCGCGTGACATGCACGACACCTTTTATCTGCACGGTGGCGGGGTGCTTCGGACGCACACCTCACCGGTGCAAATCCGCACGATGCAGAATCGAACTCCCCCCATGGCGATCCTGGCCCCGGGCAAGGCGTATCGCTGCGAGAATGCGGACAACACGCACTCGCCGGTCTTTCATCAGGTCGAGGGATTTATGATCGACCGCAAGGTGAGGTTCTCCGATCTCAAAGGCGTCCTCAGCGAATTCCTGCGGCAATTGCTCGGACCCGATATCAAGTATCGTTTCCGTCCGTCTTACTTTCCGTTCACCGAGCCGAGCGCCGAGGTCGACATCCTCTGGAGCGTCGATGGCCGCAAGCCGGATTGGATGGAGGTTCTCGGCTCAGGGATGATCCATCCGAACGTGCTCGAAGCGGGTGGCGTCGATCGGGATCAGTATTCGGGTTTTGCCTTCGGGCTCGGCGTCGAGCGATTCGCCATGCTCAAATACGGTATTCCGAGCATTCGGCTTTTTTACGAAAACGACCTACGATTCCTCGGGCAGTTCTAAGCCACTTCATCCCTCATGCTACTTTCACTTCGATGGCTCAAGTCCCTCTTCCCCAACGATCTGTCGGTTGCCGATCTGAGCGACGCCCTGACGCGGGCCGGCCTCGAAGTCGAAAACATCCGGGATTTTGGGCTTATTTCCGGCAAGCTGGTCGTCGGCAAAGTCGTTGAACTGACGCCCCATCCCGGCGCGGATCGCCTTACCTTGGTCAAGGTAGACATCGGGAATTCAGATCTCGTTGCCATTGTCTGCGGCGCCTCGAATCTGACCGAAGGCATGCGCGTGCCCTGCGCTCTGCCAGGCGCCGTCCTGCCCGGAGACTTCAAGATCAAGAAGTCAAAGATTCGCGGTGAGGCCAGTGCCGGGATGCTCTGCTCGGCCAAGGAACTCGAATTCGGTTCGGATCACTCCGGCATCATGGAGTTGCCCGAAGAGTTCGAGATCGGCGAGCCGTTCGACTGCGTCCTCGATATCAAGGTCACGCCAAACCGCCCGGATTGCCTCAGCGTGTTCGGGATTGGGCGCGAAGTCGCCGCGATGATCGGCAAGAAGATCTATCCCGCGACGCCGCGCTTCAGCGAGACGTTAAACAAGACTGCCGAATTCATCGACCTGCTCGTGACGGCGCGCGATGGCTGCCCCCGATATACGTGCCGGTATATCCACGACGTCGAAATTGGTGAGAGTCCGCTATGGATGCGGCGCGCACTCGAAGCCTCCGGACTGCGTTCGATTAATAACATCGTGGACGTCACCAACTACGTCATGCTCGAGCTGGGCATTCCGCTGCACGCTTTCGATTACGACCGTATCCGCGGCGGCAAGATCAACGTTCGCTTCGCCGTGGACGGCGAGAAATTCGTGACGCTCGACGACCGGGAGTTGGAGCTGACCTCGGCCGACCTGGTCATTGCGGACGATGAACGCCCCATTGCACTTGCGGGGGTTATGGGCGGCAAGAACACGGAGGTGACCGAAAGCACTCGCCACATCGTGCTCGAATGCGCGTGTTTCGATCCGGATTCGATCCGGCGCACCGCCCGTCGGTACGGCATCTCCTCGGACTCCAGTTATCGCTTCGAGCGAGGCACGGATTGCGTTAAGGTTCCCCGTTCCCTGAATCGCGCGACGCAGCTGTTGAAAGAAGTCGCAAACGGGGGAGTCGCCAAAGGCATCCTGGATGCGGCTCAGAAGCCGGACGAGCAGCCCCTGATCACGCTCGATGTGGGCCGCGTCAATGATTTGCTGGGCCTCAGCCTACTCAACAGCGACGTTGCCGACTGCCTGGTGCGGGTCGGGTTTGAGATTCGCGAGAGCGAAAACGACGAACTACTTGTCGCCTCGCCTTCGTATCGCGTCGATGTCAAACTCGATGTCGATCTCATCGAAGAAGTCGCTCGCATCCACGGATATGACAACATTCCGGAAACCATGCCGGCGATTGCCTCTTCGCGCGGCATCAAAACCGGGAGCGCATCGCCCGCGCGCCTGCTACGTCGGGTCCGGGAAACTCTGGCGGGCATCGGCCTTTCCGAGGCGGTTCACACCTCGACGACTTCCGAAGACGCCGCGCGGCGTCACGGCTTCGATCCCACTGCGCTGCCGCGTCTGGCCAATCCGCTGACGATCGGCTTATGGCTGACCATCGCCGCGTCTTTCACGGCGGAGGACTCCGGCGATGGGCCGGCGAATCCGTGGCTCCGACTTGCAGGCGTCGGGAGCGGGGCTCTGTGCTGGGTAGTCTTCATCACCTCCATCATAGCCATTTCTCGGAGGTTTGTGACGCGAACGTTTCTTCACTGGACCAATCTGATCTCAGGCGCGGTCGTG
>JAJFLK010000196.1 GCA_021772735.1 Candidatus Sumerlaeota bacterium
TGAGGTCGAGCGGCTCGTAAGAGAGAAGGCTGCAATGCTCGGCCGGCATACTTCGGGCCTGGTGCTCAATGAGGTCAAGCCGGGCATCGGCAGCCGCGAGCCGATCTATGTAAACCCTGAAGAATTCGCCGAATGGATCGAACCTATGAGGGCGGCCTATACGGCGGTGACGGGACGGGCGGCCGCGCTGGAGACCATCGGCGGGACGACGTTCGCCAAGGCCTTTCCCAACGCCGTCTGCTTCGGCCCGGTCGATGAGAACGAAGAGGAAGAACTCGCGCATCAGGCAGATGAACACGTGACTCTCAAAGCCATGCGCCGCAACATCGAAATTTATGGCCGGACCATCGCCGCGCTTGCATTGTGAGCCAGGGAGAAAGCTCCAGCCGGGAAATCAAACGATGGGCATTTTGAATTTTCCCGCCCCTCGCAGCCGCCCCATGGCCTGACCCGAGTTGGCGAGGAAATCATACCAGGCGACGCGGCGTTCGAGCGGCGTGCGGCCGGTCGCGAAGTCCCAGGGCGATTTGAGCAATCCTTTGGCGGCCCAGGCATATCGGCGCGGTTCGATCCAGGCGCGTGCTCCGAAGCTGGCGCGATGTTTGGCGAAAAGCCGCGCGTTGCCGAGGCCGTATTCATACGATTGACGGATCATCGCCCGAGGCGAGGCTCGGTGGTGATGCCGAACCGTTGCCGCCGGCGCGTAACGGATCGAAAAGCCTGCGGCCACCGCGCGCCAGCACCAGTCGGCGTCCTCGGCCGGGGGCATCTCGGGGTCGAAGCCGCCGACAAGGGAAAAAACATCAGCACGCACGGCGAGATTGGCCGTCGCCGCGAACGGCGGAGAAAACCGGCGGCCGGGCGTCAGGAATTTTTCCTGATCCAGCCAGCGGCGCAGCTCGATGTATTGCTCGACAGGCGAAGACACATCACCGGGCATGATGGCGCCGGCAATTGCGCCGATTGATTCCGCCTTGTTCAATTCGCCGTCGATTGATTCGCCGTCTATGCCTGTCGATTTCGCCTCGGGTGCGGCTTCAATTTTTTCAATCTCTTCGCCGAGTCGGGCGAGCCATTCCGGCGAGGCCTCGCAATCGGAATCCGTGAACACGAGCCACCTGCCTCGCGCGACTCGGCCGCCTTCGTTTCTGGCCAGGCATCGGTTGGCCTCACCGACGCTGAGGACGCGAGCTCCCGCGCCTGCGGCGGCGCGCCCGGTTTCGTCCGTCGAGCCGTTGTCGACGACGAGGACTTCATATCGAGTCGGATCGAACGTCCCGGCATAGACGCTCGCCACGCAGCGGCGGATCTCGTCGGCGCGATTATAGACAGGGATGATGACGGAGAGATCGAGTGTGGCACGGGTTGGAGAAGGCATAAATTCGCGCCCATTTTTGTCCGATGAATCAATCGCGAAGATCACTCTCTGCGATTAGTCCCAAGGCTACTCGCAAGTTCACTCATAAATTAGATACTTCGCGCGTCGCGTGAGGAAATTGGCAAGCTCGTCCTCGATGCGCGTGCCCTCGGCTCGTGGATCGCGATTCTCCGCGAGCGCCTCGCCAAGCCGAGCGTCGCCCAAGGCTTTTAGGAACATGGAGGGCTTCGCGCCGCTTCCTCGTCCCAAGCGCCCGTCGGCGAAGATACCTTGCTCCGGCGCAATTCGTACCAGCGCGGCCATGAGCTCGAGCCCGATGCGGGCCGGATCGACCGCGCCGAAATCGGAGACGTGAATCTGGGCTCCGTTGCAGATCTTGCCGGTGTGCGTGCCGTACCGCGGCGAGAAACTCGTCGCGCGGAACCGGACGCCGGGCAGCCCCAGCGCGTTCATTTCCGAGGCGAAACGCGGGCCATCGAGCCAGGGCGCGCCCATCAATTCGAACGGCAGCGGCGTGCCGACGCCTTCGCTGAGCCGGCCCAGCTCGCCGATCGTTCCGGTCATGACATAAAACGCGGACGTTTCCCAGCGCGGGATGTGCTGGCTCGGCGGAATCCACGCCCAGCCCAGGTCGCCGTAGGTCATGCCGCGTTTCCATCCGTGCATCGGGACGACTCGCAATTCCAACCCGGGCGTGCGTTCGGCGTGGATCATCCGCGCCCACTCGCCGGGAGTCATGCCATAAACCAGCGGGACGTTATGCACGCCGATGAACGAGCGCAGGCCATCGTGCATCATGGGTCCGCCGACGACGAGCCCGCCGAGCGGATCGGGACGGTCCAGCACCCACACCGCGACGCCCGCCGCCTCGCAGGCTTCCATCATATAAGTGAGCGTCGAGACGTAAGTATACGAGCGCGAGCCCACATCCTGAATGTCGTACAGGACGGCGTCGAGCCCGGCGAGCATCTCGGGCGTGGGGCGGCGCGTGCGTCCGTGCAGGCTCAAGACCGGCAGACCGGAGACGGGATCGCGATCGTCGCGAACCTTCTCCCCGGCGTATTGCACGCCACGGATGCCGTGCTCGGGCGCAAAGAGGCGGACGACCGTTAGGCTTGGGATCGCTCGGACAAGATCGATTGTCGAGTTCAGTTCACGATCCACGCCGGTCGGATTGGTCAAGATAGCGACGCGTTTGCCCCTGAGCTCTTCGGGCGGATTGCTGACGAGAACTTCGACGCCGGGCGACACCTCGGGTGCCCGGACATCAGCAGCGCGAGCGACGCGCGCATGAGGCATTACGAACCAAAGCAATGCGGCGAGCGTAAGGGCGCTCTTGACCCCACGCGCCGGACCGCGCGCGGCCGCCGGGATTGATCGGGCGTGAATTAGATTTGTCCCCATCGGATCGACGTGCCGTCCTCCCAGGCAAGCGGCCAGCGGATCAGGGTTTCGTTTTCGCGCTGGAAGCCCCGGGTATCGACGTGGATGTAAGGCGATTGGACGCGGCCGATGAAATCGTGGCTTGAATAAAGGCCCGCGCCGCCGACTTTTTCCCAGCGCCCATCGGCCCGATACTGCCGGTCCAGAATGTTGACGTAGTGCATGATCTCGGCGGCGTCACGCATGTCGGAGACCCCGTCGCCGTTCAGGTCGTCCAGGACGAGGTCGCCGTCTTCATCAATGATGAAGTCCAGCGCGCGCCCGTATTGATGCATGGAGAACGGAACCTTGAGCGTGGTATCAGGGTGATCTTCGATCGTGCCCAGATTGAAGGCGGGCGGGCGAAACCCGTAGATGGCTGTGATGCCAGTAACAGGGAACCGGCCGTCGGCCTTGATCAGGGCGATGAGGTCTTCGATTTTTTCGAGCAGGTTGGGGTCGATGGAGATGTATTGCACATCGCCGATCGATTTCCAGTGGTAATCGATAATGAAATGGCCGAGCGTCAGACTGGGCGAGATGCGAAGTGGGCCCATCGCACGTTCGACACGATATAAAAGCGCCGGCGGCTCGTAGCGCTCGGGGTGCAGCTCGTGCCAGTGCGAATCGAGGCGGAATTTCTGATTCAGCGTCGGGTCGTAAGGATCGGGGTATTCGCCGAGATTGTACCCGGCAATTTGACCGTCAATCACTTCGTCAAAGGTTATGGGCGTGAGGAACTTAAATTCGACGCTCTTGCCTACCTTCATCGGCGGATCTCCAGCGCCGTCCCCGTCGCGGTTCAGCTCGATCTCGGCGTGGGCCGTGAGCGTCGCGAGGCTCGAAGTCGGGGGCAAATACCAGACGGCGCGCTGAAGCGGGCCGTCGTCCGGCGAGTTGATGACGATGCCGTCAGAGGCTTCCCAGCTCAGGCGGACGGCGGCTTCGCGAACCGAAGTGGGCAGCGGCGCACGGGTCTGGAGCTGAGCTTCGAGCTGAACCGGGCGCGAGTCTTCAATGAGGAACACGTCGGTGTCGGCCCAGATGCCGGGGACGCGGCCCTGAAGCGAGTAGCAGGCCTCAACGCGACTTTGGTCTTCTTCGATCGGGGCCATGGACAGATCGGCCGAGGCTGGGCCGAGGGCACTTGCCGTCAGGATGAGGGCGGCGCAAAAGACGTTGCGCCGGCGGAGTGCTGGAATTGAGGTGAACATCACGCGCAGTCTAGCACAAGAGATCGCTGCGCGAAACGCGGCGGATGCCCGGCCGGTATCGATGGGCGCATCTTGCTCCAGCTACGCGGCGAGTTGCCAGAGTGGGTCCCAGTCATGGTTTCGGCGAGCGATTTCCAACTCCAAAAGACAATGCTGGCCTTGGGGGCTC
>JAJFLK010000197.1 GCA_021772735.1 Candidatus Sumerlaeota bacterium
GGGAAAGGCCGAAAATGTTGGCTAGGAAGACCCGAGCAGATGAACGAAAACATCGATATAACTGAGCCTTGGAAGAGTGCCTTCGCGTCAAGAGAGATTTGGACGTATGAAAGGTTGGAAGGCGTGTTTGTCCAGTTGAGAGATGCTGTGCCAGGGAGTGAATGGTCGGAAACAATCGAAGACGCATGGAGACTTAGAGTTAATTATGCCTGGATTGTTCTGCTGAAAGAAAGAGCAGAACATTTAATGTGCCTCCGAACGGATATGCCATTTGCGTTCATTCTAGGACCATATAGAACTGAGCTTTTCGATCTATCCCGTAGATGTCGAATCGAGTGCATCGTTGTTCCATCGTTCGATGACGAAATATTGACTATAGATTGGGAAGTGTTATTTCGACTGTTTCCGGAAAAGCGTCCAGAATTGCCTAGGGAAAAGCTAGACCCTCCAATATTCACGGATACTTTCTGCGTTGACGATTTTAAATATGACAGTTGCTAGATTAGAACGAAATCGGGCGGCATGACAAGTGGTTCGCTTACGACGCCGAGGGCGTGCGTACGCAGGTCACGTATCCCAGCGGCGCGGTACGCATCTTCGCCGATGACCCCGAGCTTCCTTCGGTAGTCACCAGCGCTTTCACCGAGACGCGCGACAGCGAATACCGCCTGACCTCGCTCCTCAAGCCCGAGGGCACGATCGATTACGCCTGGGACGCGGCGGGCGGTCTGGCGTCGATCTCGGCGCTGGGCCGGACAACGGGTTTTGATTACGATTTCTTCGGGCGGCTCCGGACCGGGACCGCGCCCGGCAACGGCTGGAACTGGCAATACAACGCCGCCGGACTTCGCACGCGGGTCGAGAATTCGGCAAATCGCTCGGTCGAGGCGCGCGCCTATGACGCGCTCGGGCGGCTCGATGTCGTCACGCACACCGACTCCGCCGACGTCGTCATCTTCGAGGCCGATTACACGCTCGGCGCGGATGGAAACCGGATCGGAATTACAGAGACACGCGGCCAGGGCCACGGCGAATCGAACGTCGTTTGGTCGTACGAGTACGACCCGCTGGGGACCGAAAACTATTTATATCCCTCTGTCCTCCGATAGGGATGAATTCAAATCAGCGACGGAAAAACGAGGTCTTCGCCCCGCGCGACGCAACCGCTGCGCCAATCAGCGACGGTAAACCCGTGAGTTCCCGTGAGGTTTCTCCGCAGGCTTCGGCAGGGCTTAGGACTGGGACGATTTCAACGGATAGCCGGGGCTCGGGCCCGGAAGGCGTGAATACTTTTATACATACGTCCGCAGATGAGTGGATGAGGAGCGCGAAACGGGATGTCTACCGTCATGCCCAGCGATATTTCAGCTGGAAGCAGCGAATGCTGGAAGAGGGCGGAGTGCCCGGCCTAAGCCCGGAGAATTCGAAGACGCTTCTAACTTACGTCGCCGACATGGAGATCGGAGCCAATATCTCGCCCGGCAGCCGAAAGGGTCCGAGGTCCATGATGAGGCTCAATTCCATCAGGACGCGGATCAACTGGATGATGCGCAAGTTTCAAGATGTAGGCATCTCCGACTTTCGGGAGGTGACGGCCCACCAGATTACAGAATTCTTCACGCAGATGCGAAACGGAGCGATACCGAAGCAGGATGGACGCCCGTTTCGCTCGGTCAGCACGTATGCGTCGATCTTCTGCGCGTTCTGGCACTGGCACTTGCGAGTCAGCCGGAAGCGAGGCATCCAGGCCGAAGACATCACGGTCGATATCGATCGAAGCGAGCAGGGCAAGAGCCGATTCATCTACATCACCAAGAGCCAACTCGACGAGCTTGTCCCATACTTCGAGCGACACGAGCAGCTTGTCCTTCTGTTTTGCTTCGATTCGATGGTCCGAAGTCCAACTGAGCTCCTGAGCCTCCGGGCTCGCGACATCTACGAGAAGGACGGCGAGGTCTGGCTCCATATCCCAAACGAGATCGCTAAGGGCGGCCGGGGGACAGGCGCCCTTTTTCGGTTCAGTCGTGTGCAGGCCGGGCGTGTATCGCGAAAATACGTGCCAGTCCCGAATTTTCCTGATCGAATCTGTGTCCCTGGAGTTCTGACGTCACGCAGGCGCCCGGGACCCGAGCTATTCCGATTCACCGCCGCCACCGCGCTAGCCGCTGATTACACCTCCCATGAGCGAGAGCCGAAAGATCTTGAAGACCACCGGTCTGCTCAGCGTGCTGACGCTGCTGAGTCGGTTCACGGGTCTTGCACGCGACATCGTCATCTCGGCGAAACTTGGCACGAGCCTGGCCGCCGATGTCTTTTATTTCGCCTTCGAGCTGCCGAACCTGGCCCGCAGAATCCTTGGCGAGGGCGCGCTTTCCTCGATCGTCGTGCCGTTGTTCACCGGGCGGCGCATGGATGGCGGCGAGAGCGCGGGCTGGCTTTTCTTCAATCGCGCTTTGAACGCCATCGGGCTGCTGACGCTCGTGCTGACGGCGGCGGGGATGATCTTCTCGACGCAGGTTTTCCACATCTTTGGCGGCATCGGGATCGCGGCGGGCGCCGAGGGCGCTATGGGCTCAGAGGGCGGCGCGGCCATGGCCGGCCTGGCGATCGATCACGGAATCGACCTGACGCGCCTGATGTTCCCATACATGATCGGCCTCGCCCTGGCCTCGCTGATGATGGGCGTGTGCCATGCGCTCAATTCGTTCGCCGCTCCGGCGATGGGATCGGTCGTCCTGAACCTGACGATGATCGCGGCCGCGGGCGCATCGATTATTGCCGGAACGGACAACTATCAGGCGACGACCTGGCTGGCCTGGGCGGTGCTCGGCGGCGCGGCGATCCGCATGGCGATCATGATCCCGACGCTGCGGGCGAGCGGATGGCGCTGGAGCCCGGTCGTCAGCGCGCGCGACCCCGAACTGCGCAAAATGTTTTCCATGATGACGATCGGACTGCTGGGCCTCTCGGTCAGTCACATCAACATCGCGGTCATCGGCGTCTTCGCCGGATACCTCGGGCCGGGCAACAAGACGGCGCTGGTCATGGCGAACCGGCTCATCCAATTGCCGATGGCGCTGACGGCGACGGCGATGGCGACGGCGATGCTGCCGCGCCTCTCCCGCCTGCTGCTCGAAGACAACGAGGGCGAACTGCGCCGCGTGATGAACGTGACCAAGCGCGTCGAGCTGGTCTTCATGCTTCCGGCGACGGTCGGGCTGATGGTCTTCGGACTTCCGATCATCCAGCTTCTGCTCGAACGCGGGCAGTGGAACGAGGAATCGACCGTGCGGACGTTCGGGGCATTGCTTTTCTATGCGCCGGGCCTGATCCCGCTGGGCTGGTCGCGTCTGCTGATCCCGCTCTTCCACGCGCGCAAGGACGTGCTTACGCCGGTCAAGGCCGCCGGCGGCGCGCTGGTTGTCAATCTCGCGCTCGCCACGGGCATGACCTTATACACCGATCTGGGGCAGCGGGGGCTTGCGCTCTCGACAACTGTCGCCGCGTTCGTCAATTTCGCGATGTTGAGTTGGTTTGTCCGGGCGCGGCTCGGCATGAAGATTGGCGACGCCCGACTGCCGGAGACATTCACCAAGTGCCTCGCGGCGGCGGCGCTTTCGATCGGCGGCGCGGCGATCCTGTATCGTGCGCTCATCACCGGCACCGGCGAGCCGATGTCGACGCTGAGCCGCGCGGCCTGCCTCCTGCCACTTGTGGGTTCTTCTGCGGTCGCTTACTTTCTTCTGGTTAAGCTTTTCAGAGTGCCGGACGCGGGCCGCGCGCTCGACATGATCGGGCGGCGTCTGCGAAAGTAGGGCGCAAGGACATCGCGGGAAGAATCCGCGATCCCCTCTTTGGTCCGCGATCCCATCTCTGGGCTGAGATCGAAAGTCCGAGATTCACAATATGTCTGATCCGCCTCTTTCATCTCCCGAGCAACACCGCGCCGAAGGGCCGGCTTATGTGCGTTGCGCGGTCATCACGGTGAGCGATACGCGCACCGAGGAGACGGACACGTCGGGCCGGCACATCCGCGAGGCGCTCTCGGCGGTTGGTCATGAGGTCGCGATGTATCGGATCGTCAAGGACGACGCCGGCGAGATTCGCGCGGCGATCGAAGAGGCGGCAAGCGGCGGCGGAGATGATAACGAAGGCGGAGGTGAAGGCTCGGGTGAGGCGAGAATCCGAGCGATCCTTCTGAACGGCGGGACGGGG